>JALSQA010000129.1 GCA_026985685.1 Campylobacterales bacterium
TGGTGCTGTCTTTGTGATATTTCTCAAGATAGGAACACGAAATTTTTTATCATTGTCTTTACCTAAAAATCCGCCAGTATTCCTAAATGGAAAAGGCTCTGTTTTAAAAATATCACCAATATATCGTCTAAGAGGAAAGTGTTGGATACTCTGTCCTCCAACACTCATGCCAGTATGACACCCCTTACAGCCTTTTTGGATGAAGAGATTTAAACCTCGTTTTGCACTAGCACTCATAGCACTATTGTCACCATCCAAAAATCTATCATACGCACCTCTTGTTAAAAGTGTTCTCTCATAAGCACCGATAGCTCTTTGGATATTTAAAAAAGTGACTCCATCATCAAAGATTTTTTGAAATGATTTAAGATACTCTGGCGATGATTTGACTCTTTTGATAGCAATATCAGGGGTGATATTCATCTCAAATGTAGCTTGCATAGGTCCAGCAGCTTGTGCTTCAACATCTTTGACCCTGCCATCCCAAAACTCTCTTTTGGCTAAAGCTGCATTTAAAACTGTTGGAGAATTTAAATGTTTTGGATTTTTTTGATTGTGATAGCCTATGGCTGTTGGCATATTGTCATCACCGCCATCTTGAAGTATATGACAAGTTGCACAACTGATAGTCTGATCTTTAGATAAGATAGGATCAAAAAAGAGTTTTTTTCCAAGTGCTATCTTTGCAGGAGATATAGGATTTTTGGGATTATCTACTGTTTTTAGCAAACCTTGATAATCTTTTGGGATGGAAAAAAGCCCATGACTTAAAGCATAAGATCGAAGTTCATTATCAGGCATATATATAATATCTTTTTTTGGGAAGAACCAAAGTGTGGTATAAAACAACACTATCGCACAAAGTGTAAAGAAGATGATTTTTAATATTTTATTTTTCATGATAGCTCCCTTTGTGAAATTTTACCACTATTTAATCCTCTTATTCAAGTTATTTCTAGCACAAATGGAATTTTATTTTAGCAATAAAAGAATTATCCTCATTTCTTTCACTATTTTGTTTTATTATTACACTGTTTAGATAAAACAAAGGAGTTCCTAATGGATAATTCAAGAAGAAATTTTATCAGTTATCTCTCTATTTTGGGAGTTATAGGTATAAGCGGATTGTCACTCCAGGCTATGGAGTTTAATACAGATGAAGGTGTTTATGTTGATCATAGTCACCTTGATGATGACGCTTTTGATCCTGATGGCTGGTTATAGAATTTAATTCTATATACAAAAAGGATGCGTGCCTCCTTGCATCCTTTTTGTTATCTTCTAAGCAAGTCTTTTGGATAGACTCCAAAGTTATCAAAAAATATGTCCCTGGTGTTTGTATCCGACTTTATGTGCTATCTCTTTGATAGTTAAACTATGTTCTTTTAATAAAATTTAACCCAATAAGCCTTGATGAATATCAAACAAACTTAGCACCTACACGCATCGTACCATCGTCTTTTTTATTGAAGATATATACTACTTCTATCTTTTTATTGTTGATGTTTTCTACTTTACTATCATCTACTTTCAATGTATATACATTACCACTCTCACAGCTAAACTTACGATCCTTTTGTGTTACTATCAAAGAAATACCACTTTTAGATATATCATATATATAACAATCTATATAAATATTACCCTTATAGATTTTCGCTATTACAGGTGGTACTATTAACTTTCGTAAACTATTTCTCTGCTCGATCATAACATCAAACTGTTCAGAAACATTTTGCAAATGGGCACTCATATTGGTAATAGAATTTATAGACTCTTCTACGATATCAGAATTTGTACTTAAATATGTTGAGCTTTCATTAACTTTTGTCAAATCTTTTTGCACACTTTTTAGATGTTTTTCCTGAACTACAAAATCTTTACCAAAACTTTTGAGTGTTTGATCTGTCTCTTTGATTACATCATCAATTACTTTAAAATTTTCTTGTAATACTTGAGAATCATTACTAAGCTTTTTAACAATTTCATTAGTTTTGTATGCACTTTTTGAAACATTATCAATATTTTTTTGAATTGAACCTATCACAGCATTGATCTCACTGGCATTTTGCAGTGATGTATCAGCAAGTTCTCGTATCTTCTCTGCCACTACTGCAAATCCTCGTCCGTGTTCACCTGCTCTTGCTGCTTCTATCGCTGCATTTAGAGATATAAGATTTGTTTCATTTGCGATATCACTAATCATAGTTAAAGTTGTTGAAATACTATTTGCATACTCTTTTAACTCATCTACCAAAACAACTGTCTGATTCATAGATTGCATGACTGCATCAGATGAAGCGATGTTGCTATTGACTATCTCTGATCCATGATGTGCAGTTTTTATAGATTGATCAGATTGTTGTAACAACTCTTTTAAACGATGATCAAGTGAATCACTCATTTGCATTACTGACTGAATTCTTTCAAAAGAGGTTTGAATATAATTATTTTGTCCATGAATCAGTGATACATTATCTTTAACTTTTCCATATCCATACAGGGATTCAAATACAACTTCTTTACTATTTGCTATCACATCTTCGATGACTGGTTTTAAACTTTTAACCATTTCATCGAGTTTTACATAAATTTTATCGATCTCATTTTGGCTATTTGTATCAAATTTATCTTTATCAAAGAGTTGTTTATCTATAAAATTTCCTTTGGAAACATCAGAAATGATACTTAATATTTCATTTATACGTTTTACAATTAACTTTTTAAAAAGAAAATTAATCATTGTCAATAAAATAGAAACATTTATAATCCATAAAATAATAGAACTAAAAAGTAGATTTTTTAATGAATTATGATATTTTGTCAAACCAAGAGCAACATAAGATATATACTTTGAGTCTTTTAACTGTGCACGTATATAATATTTATCACTTTTTATAATGAATTCTTTTTGCCCAGTTTTCAGAAATTTTTTAATGATATTTTTTTCTAATTGGTTTAAAGATTTATTTTTGGGATTGATGATGTTGTAAATCGTATCATCACTTTTTATTTTATGAGTTATACCATTTTCAGCCGAATTTGTAAAATCAAGTAAAACCGTTGCTTTTGAGTTTAAATTATCATCAAGAATTGTTTTACTTTGGTAATATTTGACACTCTGTATAACAGTAGAAACAAATAATGCAACACTAAAGATAAGAATAGAAAACATTTTTGCTAAGGAGAGCTTTTTCATAAAGTTCATCATTTGCCTTTATTTATGAAATCAATTTATATTGTAAACAATATCGGCAAATGGACTATTTTTTTAAATAATTAATATTTCTTCCAAAAATCCCTGGCAAAAAGTAGCATCACTGTATAAAATTCCAATCTACCTATGATCATAGAACCAGCAAGTACTATTTTATCTTCCCAACTAAAAAAACTATAATTTTGTGCAGGACCAGTGAGGGCAAATCCAGGTCCAATATTTCCTACACAAGCCAATGCTGTACTGATAGATGTCATCGGATCATAACCTCTTACAAAGAGATAAAGCGTAACAAATATATTTGTTAAAATAAAAAGCAACATAAAACCACTAACACTTCCAAGGACTTTTCCACTTACTCTGTTTTTGTCTACATAAACCCCCACAATAGAACTAGGGTGCAATATCTGTTTAAATTGTGAAAACATGTTTTTAAACCACACGATATGCCGTATAACCTTAACACCACCTGC
>JALSQA010000130.1 GCA_026985685.1 Campylobacterales bacterium
CTCAAAGTACAAAAATTAACACGTGAATTTGCCAAAAAACACAACATACACTATTTTGAAACCACACCGATAAAAGCATACATTCAAATAAATGATGCTTTGAAAGGGTATTGAATTTAGTATGAAAAATAGATCAAAATTGCAACATATTGGCTCTATGACAGCAAAAGGAGGATTCCTTAATGAGTCTGATATTTGTAAAAAATTTATGAATTATAAAAATGATAATGTTGCCCAAAGTTGGCTAAATACTTTGGGGTATAATCCTGAAAAGATAGAAAATTTATTGGCAACACAAATTCCAGTAAGAATAAATCATGATAAAGCTATTGCTTTGGGTATTTGTGAAAACAAATATAATGAATCAATTAAATTTAAAAAAGCTGATATTCAAATTCAAATTGAAATCATTATTGACAATATCGTTCATATTGAAAATATATCACTAAAAAAAGCAAACAAAACTGCTGGTTTTAATCAAGTTGATAAAAGACCTGTATTAACATACCAAAAGATATGGAATTTCAGTGACAATATTGCAAAATGGTTACAATTATTTACAGGTGATATTTTACCAGAAGAAATTCTTTCTTCTTCTGAATTAAAAAATATTAAAGATAAAAGAAGATTATTTTTAACAGAAATTCCAACTGATAAATTAGAGATGATTATTGATTTTTTTAATTCAAATAAAATGCTCATTGTTTCTGATATATTACGCGGTCGTGGTGGATTAAGTGCAGAATGGTTTCTTGTTACAAGAAAAAGTGATGATAATAGTGTAGATTGGGTTTTGAAAGATATTAATAGTGTATGCAATTTTTATGCTCAAGGTGAAGTGAAGCTAAGTCCAAGAGGAAGTTTGAAAATCGGTCGTATTACTATGCAGAGAAAAGGCGGTACACCAGATCCAACTAGTTTACAATTTAAAATAAATCCATTAGAATTATTTGAGATAGTATGATGAATAAAATAGACTTTATAGATTTATTTGCGGGTATTGGTGGTTTTCATCAAGCAGTTATAGAAGTAGATCCAAGTGCTAAATGTGTTTTTGCTTCTGAATGGGATAAAGAAGCTGCTAGAACTTATTTTGAAAATTATGGTATTAAACCTTATGGGGATATAACTAAAATAGATGAGAAAAAAATCCCTTCTCATGATATGCTCTGTGCTGGATTTCCTTGTCAGTCTTTTTCTATTTCAGGGAAACAAAGAGGATTTGAAGATACAAGAGGTACGCTTTTTTTTGATGTTGCAAGAGTAGTTTCTTTACATAGACCAAAAGTTTTATTACTTGAAAATGTACGAAATTTTGAAAGACATGATGGTGGTAAAACATTAAAAACTGTTGTAGATACTTTAGATAGTTTAAATTATCATGTCTTTTATGAAGTTTTAAATGCTAGTCATTTTGGATTGCCACAAAACAGAGCTAGAATTTTTATTGTCTGTTTTAGAAAAGATTTACATATTGATAGTTTTACATTTCCAAAACCTTTAGATAAAAAAGTTTCTCTTTTTGATATATTAGAAAAAAACCCAAAAGATGCAAAGATTATCAATAGACCTGATACTTTTTTCACAAAAACATTTCAGCCAAAAGAAAATTTATTTTCTGAAATTCAATTACCAAACAAGCCTATTCAGATTGGTTATGTCAATAAGGGAGGGCAGGGCGAAAGAATTTATAGTCCTTATGGTCATGCGATTACACTTTCTGCTTATGGTGGTGGTGCTGGAGCTAAAACTGGTTTGTATCATGTTGATGGAAAGATCCGTAAATTAAGTCCTAGAGAGTGTGCAAGAGTACAAGGTTTTCCTGATTCATTTAAAATAGTCTCTTCCTTAACACAAAGTTATAAGCAATTTGGTAATAGTGTTGCTATCAATGTAGTAAAAGAGATTATTTCACAAATATATGCAACAGGTGTTTTTGATATAGCGGATAAGAATGTTGTGATAAGAGACTATGCAAATACTTTTTCAATACCTCCATTATCGTATCAAGATCAAATATCTCTGAAAGAGTATTGAGTTAAAAATCCATACCTGGTTTTGTATAGATAAGACGAAGGCTTCTGATTTCAAAATAAATATTATTTTTTGAGTTTGGCTTGTTCTAGTTCCCAATACTCCATGTCAAATATATCTTTTCTATCTAGTGAGTGCCAGCCACCTAACTCAATAGCTCTTAACATGGCGTTTATTGTGTGTGATATTATATCTGTTAAAATGTTATTTTCTTTTTCATCTTTTCCAAATACAATAACCCCTTGATCTTTTATAACAGCCCATCTAGGAGCCAAGTCTAATATCTGCTGATTTGTTGCATATGTTTTAAAGTATTCTTTATACTCTTGTGTAAATGCCCTTAAGTCATCTTCAAATGAGTTCTCGATATATAGAGGAAATGCTTTTGTGCGTATGACATGTTCTGGGGTTAGTGGTCCATTGTTGATGATTTTTCTGGCATCTTTTAGTTTTGCAAAATGGTATGCACAAGAAGTATTTATAACTTTGATAGAGATATCTTCACCTCTGAGTTTTGATATAGCATCTATAAAGTTAGATGGGTAAGTGATTTTTGCTGTATCATTACAATTTATTTGTGTGTTTTTATCAAGATAGTCAGATGCTTTTTTTACAATATCAATCATCTTTTCATAACTTTTTTTACCATCATTATCAAAACTAAAAACACCATGATGGAGCAATATTATTCCCTCCAGTTTATCCCAGTCTATCTCTTTTGTTTGATTGTAAATAGTTTTGGCAAGTATAAATCCAGGCATAACATAATCAATAATAAGCATATTTTTACCATAAATTTTCTCTAAGAGTTGTTTTCCATTTGGTGTATTTGAAATGGTTACAACGGCATCGGCGTGGGTGTGATCTACAAATTTAAAAGGGATTATTGCATGAAGTATTGCTTCTATTGAAGGGTTTGGTGCACTTTTATCGATCATGGCTTCTTTTTGCTCTTTTACCATTTGTGTATCTGTTAAGTTTTCTCTTGTAGCCATCTCTTTTAAGACATCAAGATCAACACCAGCAAAGCCCTCTTTTTCAATAGTTGCTAAATCCCAGCCACTTCCTTTGACATACAATAAATTATCTATCTTGACAGAAGTATTACCACCTCCGTGTAAAACTAAATCTTGATCCATTCCTAAAAGTCTTGATGTATAAACACGTAAAGCTAGTGGGTCGTTTTGGTATTTTGTTGCTTGTTTATCGTCAAAATGTGATTGCATGAAGATCCTTTAGTTGTTTTTTATGAAGTAGTTGTTTATACCGTGTAAGATACCATCTACAAGTGCTTTTTGATAAAAAGGATTAAATAATCTCTCACCTTCCTGTGGGTTGGTGATGTATCCTATTTCAATCAAAACAGCAGGCATTTGTGCTCCTACAAGAACCCAAAAAGGTGCTTCTCTAACGCCACCATCAACAACATTGTCATATTTTTGACGCACAGAAGATAGGATACCTCCCTGGATATCAATGGCTAGTTTATTTGACTGGATGATTTTATTGCGATTTAAAAAGCTAAGTAATGTATCTTTTGAGACACGATTTAGTCCCACAGCAGATGCATTTTCTTTCGCAGCTATGCGTTTGGCTTTATTTGTTTTGGCAGGTGAGAGAAAAAATGTTTCTAT
>JALSQA010000131.1 GCA_026985685.1 Campylobacterales bacterium
GCATCAAATACTCCAAGAGCAGGTACAAGGACATTTTTTGGAAAAACCTTGACTTCGATACTACCTCCACTAACTTGTGTCAGTCTTGTTGCAAATCGCTCAATACCTGTTCCCATGATAGGAAAGTTTGCCGGCCAGCTAGTGGCGAGTTTGATTTTGACTTTTTTACCTCTGTTGTAGTGAAAAGTTTTCTTTTGATGTGCGGCTTTAGGATCTTTTGGTAATTCTCTGCATCCTATTACACCACTTGCGATTGTTGCACCTGCTATGGTGGTTTTGATAAAATCTCTTCTTTTCATGTCACTCCTTAATATAAACCTGCGATTATGGTATAGCACAAGAAGAGCATCAAGTGTGATATCCCTTCAAAATAGTTTGTTTCGCCGTCATCTGTTGTTTTCCATGCTAGTATGATTGTAAATATCAATGCCCCAATCTCTAAAGGATTAAAATTTAAAGGTAAAATCACACCAGCATAATATCCTAAAATCAAAAGCGAGGGAACAGTTAAAAGAATGGATACAGTAGATGCTCCCATTGCGATATTGACAACTCTTTGGATTTGATCATTTTTGGCGGCTTTGATTGCTGTAAATATCTCTGGTGCAACGGAAATAATAGCGATTGTCAAACCTGCAAGTCCAGCAGAAAGACCAAGTTCTTTAAAAACATGCATACCATCTTTGGCAAATACTTCTGCTAGTACGCCTATGATAAAGATCAATCCAAATATAACAAGAAAGTTTGCAAATGTTGGTAATTTATCGAAAAGATAGTGCTCTGGGATAATATCATGTTCTTGTCCCTCTTCAGCTAGTTTTCGTTTGTAGCGAAAGATACGACTTTTTGCAGTGGCTTTGAAAAAATGTGTATGTGTTTTTGTTTGGAAAATTAAGATTGTTATATAAAATAAAAATAGCAATCCACCAATCATAAAACTAGCTTTTTCCATCGTTTTCATGTCATGTCCACTGTGACCTAAAATACTAGGAACTAGAAGGGCAAGTGCTGCAACATATAATATAGTTGTATATGAACTTGATGTATCTTCGTTGTGTTGTTGTTCTGTAAAAGCGAGACCTCCGATAAAAACAGCCAATCCCAAAAGAACATTCATGTCTACAATTACGGCAGATATGATACCACCTTGGACAGTTTGTATAGCTTGTGGAGAGTTAGATGCTTGTAACATGATATTAAAAAGCAATAATATTTCTACTGCAACAGCCGTAAAAGTGAGTACAAAACTACCATAAGGTTCATCCAAACGTTCTGCCAGGATATCTGCGACTTCAGATACGGTAATAGATAAAGCGATGATAGCAAGTGCTGCAAAAATTGTACTTGTTTGAGTATTGCCTGTGTTGTGAAAATAATATGCCACCAAGCCAAGAAGGATACCGCCAATAATATCCCAATAATTTTCTATAAAAGCGTTGTGTTCGTGATGCGGTTGCATCGACTGGGGGTTTGAGTCCATCTGTTTGTAGTGCTCCTAAAAAAGAGACAGTTGCTCTTTTACATTTAAATTTTTTAATATATCTACTACTTTGTGTAGATCTGCATTGATTATAGCGAAATTAAATTCAAGTTCTTTTAATCTTTTAATATCAGTTATAGTTTTATAGGTTTGGATATTATCTAAAAAGGAGTATTCTTTTAGTTGATTTTTGGGTATAAAATAGAGTATATTAGCCCAGGAAGCTTCCTTTTTTAAATATTTTTGAATGGTTTTTAGTGTTTGGCTGGATTCTGTGATGATAAGTATCAAAGAGCTTGTTCCAAATGCTTTTATCTCTAATTGTTTATTGACACATATAGGATTAAAATCTGGTATATAGTCACATTTGTGGATATCATAATATAAAAGTTTTGTATCGAGATAATTTAAAATAGATTCTAGTTTATTTATGAAAAGTTTAGGAACTTTGATATTTTCATAATAAGATTCTCGATAAGTGAAATTTGTCTGAAATAGTGTAGATTTTGTGATGTTCAATTTTTGATAAATTGCAATATCAGGTATTTCATACTCTGGATAGATATTTTGTAAATATTTTTTATCTGAACCCACTACTATGGTATGATCTGATATGGTATAAAGATTCTGAAAGTTTTGTTTAGCATCTTGTGATAAAAAAATTATCTCTTCTTTAGATACAATATGTTGCATCATATCGGCACTTATTTTATCAAAGTAGACAAAGTGTAATTTTCTATTCATCAAATCATAACGTAATAGCCCTGTAAGAGAATCATCTATATTTGGGCATTGTAGCCAGGCAATTTCATCATCTAATATATTGACTTTTTTATTATCACTAAGTATAGCGTATGCATCACGTTCGAGAGCTATTTTGATCTCTTTAGGATCATTGCCTACAAATAAATCTCCTCTTTTGACCTTTAGTGGATCAAATATTATACGCTCGTATGAGGAGATAAAAGGTTTGTTTAAAAGTTTTGCATTAGTAAGTTTTGCAAGGTTTTCAAAAGTCATCCAACAGGTGTTCCATTCTTTTTAGATGCTTCTGGACGCATCAAACTTAATCCTGATTTATCTTTTGCAGCAAGCAGCATACCTTCTGATAGATTGCCCATGATCTTTGCTGGTTTAAGATTGCTTACAACACAAACTTGTGTATTTATAAGTGATTGTGGAGTATAAAACTCTTTGATACCTGCGATGATTTGGCGAGGTTTTTCTTCTCCTAAATCTACTTTCAATTTAAGTAATCGATCACTTTTTGCTACTTCCTCTGCTTCGATGATAGTTCCTATTTTGAGTTTTGTTTGAAAAAACTGATCAATAGTAATGATACCTTCATCTTTTTTGACTTCTTTTTTCTCCTCTTTTTTGATAGTAGGTTCTGGTGTTTTGAGTAACTCTTCTTCTATCTTTGGAAAAAGTGGTGGTGTTTTTTGGATAGTAAATATATCAAGAAGTTCACAATTTTTGATATATTTTTGATAACTATCGTGTGTGATTACAAAACCAAGAGATTTACTGATAGTAGCACAGGTTTTTGGCATGACTGGACTTAGTTTGATCGATACCTTTGCAAGTAAATTTGCAACAAGTGCAACAAGTGCTAATGCTTCTTCCTTTTTACCTTCTTTCATCTTGACCCAAGGCTCATGTGTTGCTATTGCCTGGTTTGCGATAGTAAGAATTTTCCATAATTCATCAAGGTAACGGTTAAGCTGTAAATCATATATATAAGCAGGTAATTTTACGATGATTTGTTTAGCTAAATCCATCTCTTTTCTGTGGTATTTTAGTACATCATTAGAATCTATGATAAAGTCATTGTATTTTCCACTCATACCGATTATTCGGTTTAAAAGATTACCAAGGTCATTGCTAAGGTCTGAGTTTATTCTATCTATGAGAGCTTTTTGACTGAAGTCACCATCTTGTCCAAATGGTACTTCTCTAAGTAAAAAGTATCGAAAATTTTCCAATCCATAAGCATTTGCCACTTCAGCTGGATCAACAACATTGCCTTTAGATTTGCTCATCTTTTCACCATTTCTAGTCCACCAGCCATGAGCACCGATATGTTTTGGTAGTGGTAAATCCAAACTCATCAAAAATGCTGGCCAATAAATAGCATGAAAACGTAAAATATCCTTACCTACTAAATGAACGGTTGCGG
>JALSQA010000132.1 GCA_026985685.1 Campylobacterales bacterium
GCTTGGTGCTTTTATTCTGACATCCAAAGGTGCTTTGATCGTTGAAAGTGCTGTTGCACCAAAATCAAAAACATCATTTTTCTTCACACCAGGTAGTTTTGCGAGATGATCACGGATAATACTCTCTAACTCCCAGATACTCTTCTTTCTCTCAAAACGATTTACTGCGTTGATTGTGATAGTTGCTTCAGCAGGTAAACTACCACTACCCAGACTAAGTACACCTAGCTCTGTACCAAATGAGACTGAACTCATCCTAACCCATGGCTGCTGGTGCAACCATACAAGAAATGGTTTTAACTTCTCTTGTGCACTATTTGTTGTCTCATTTACACTAAAAGCAACTTGTGCTTTGATGATACCAGTATCCATCGGAGGCATGACATCTTTACCGATAAGAGGCATGATATTTTTCAAACTAAGCACAAGGGTTAATATCACAGCAGCAGTAAGCAGCATACGACGAAGTGCCCACCATTTGCCATTTGAAAATCTAAGTATCCCCACATAAGGAATCACAAGTTTACCGATTGTATGCTCGTAAATCCATTCAAACCACTTTTCTACTTTTGTTTTACCTGTACCGTTTCGATACAACCAGGCTGAAAGACTAGGGATAAAGGTAACAGAGAGGAAATAACTCACCAACAATGCAATAATCAAAGTCGAGATAAGTGGACGAAATATATGCTGTGGAAAGTCCCCGACAAACATGAGTGGAAACATGATCGCAATCGTTGCAATCGTACCTGCAAATACAGGTTTTAGAACTTCTTTTGTTCCTTTTTGGATAGCTGTCTGGAGGTTTTCATGCTCTTCATCAAGATGGCGTTCAATATTTTCCAAGACCACTACCGCATCATCGGTCAACATACCAAGAGCAAGGATAATCGCAGTATAAACAACGATATTGAGTTCACCACCCATCAACCAGATAATCGCCATCGTTGCAAAAAATACCATCGGTATAGAAAGCCCCGCCGCGATAATCGCACGAAAATTACCCAAAAAGAATAAAATCACAATCAATGTATAAATCACCGCATCCCGCAATGCTTCTAGCATATTGGTATTTGCTGTTTCTATCAAATCTCTTTGCGTATCTGAAATCTCAAATTTTATATTTGGATAGCGTTTTTCCAATAGCTGCATTTGTGCTCGTGCTGCTTTGGAAACTGCAAGTACAGAACCCCCAGGAGCACGCTGCACGGCTAAGGCAATCGCTTCTTTACCATTACCCATGTATCCTGAATTTCGTTTTTTATAACTCCATTTCACTTCTGCGACATCTCCTAGTGTCACATTTGCCTTGATATGTAACTGTTTTAATCTATCAATATTATCTTTTTCACCATAGTAGCTAATCGTATAAAAACCATTTGTATCTTGCACAAAACCAACTGGTAAATCGCGATTTAGTGACTTTATAGCGTGTATGATTTGATCAAATGAGATTCCATAGTGTTTTACTTTAAATGGATCTACTTCTATATTGATCGAACTTTGATACCCACCAAAAACTTCAACATTTCCAATCTCTTCATCTGAAAGGAGATAAGGCTTTATGAAACTATCAGCGATTTTTCTGATTTGTGGAAGTGTCACTGTGCTATTTTTAGGACTCAGTGCGATAACATCAACTGGCAAAGTAAAATCACCCGCAGTATAAATCGCTGGCGTGCTATTTTTAGGAAGCTTAGATTTTGCGATACTAAGAGCATTTGCTACATCAACCGCAGCGGCATTGAGTCCTTTTGCGTATTCAAACTCTGCTTTGACAATAGAAAAGTTGGCAACATTGACAGAACTAACATCACGAACCATTCCTAGCCTTGCTACTTCTTGTTCAATCGGTTTAGAGACTGTAGAAGCAACCGTTTTAGCCGTTGCCCCTGGTACTTGAGTGATCACTATAACTTGCGGACGATTGGCATCTGGAAAAAGATTTTTGGGCAATTTGACCAATGCAACTATACCTATGATAAAAAAACCTACAATGATACTATATAGTAAATAGGGTCGTTTGTAAAAATAATCAAACATATTATTTCTCCTTGATCACGATAGAAGCACCACCAAGCAATCGTAATAATAAATCAGGTTTTGCAACAGCAATATGCTTATCGGTTAACTCTTTATCATCAACCAAAATACCCTCACTAGCACTTATCATCGGATGGATTTGGAGAGGTTTTGCATGATTGTTTTGTATCTCAACGATATAGCTTTTACCATCTCTATCCAAAATCGTATCAAATGGCAAGACAATTCCCCTGTCATGATAAAGCACCAAATCAACACCAATACGCTCACCTACGGCAAGAGTTTGCTCATTGATATAAGCTTTATACTCTTTTAAACCACCAAATGCTGTATCTAGTGCTACAAGTGGTACCTCTTTTCCTTCATAGCGTAAAGCTTTTGCTTTTAAGTTTGCCGGTAAACGAACGATTAAACTTTGTCCACTTTTGGCACTCAATTTAAGCAAAGGTTTACCTGGCATAGCGATACTTCCCTGGGAAGCAAATGTTTTGGAAATCACACCAGATGAAGGGGCTTTTATAGTCGCATAAGTGAGATTGTTCTTGAGTGCTTTACGCTTTTGGCGTAAGGATTGGAGTTTGGCTCTCAAAGCTGCGATTTTAGAGCGTTCTTGTTGTAACTGTTCGATTGAAGCACCCTTGACGGCATATAATTCTTTGGTTCGTTTGTGTGTTTGAAGAAGATTATTCAAGGCTATTTCACTTGCTTTGATATCCTGAGATACTGAAGAAATTAACGCATCGATATCAGTCGTATCAAGTTTGACTAATATATCTCCTTTTGCTACCTTCGTTCCACTTGGCAAAATCTTTTTCACCCGTGCCGAAACTTTTGTCATGATAGCCACATCCTGGTCATTGATAACTTCTGCAAGTGCGGGTAAGGTAAGTGTAACTTCTTGTTCTTTTGGCTTGATTGTATCAACAACAATTGCATAATTTTTTGCCGATGGTGTTTGTGCTTCTTGCATCTTTTTGTGCTTGATAGTTCTAATAGCTAAAGCTACCAATAATGCTACTACAACAAGTATGATAATTATTTTAAATATTTTTTTCATTTTACAATTCCTTTAAGATTATTTCCATAAATAACAGCTAGCTGTACAAAAGTTTGCCATCGTTTAGCCACAAGTGCCGCAACTTTTGCCTGGGCATCACTTCTAGCATCTTCGTAGCGTAAATACTCCTCTTCACTCATTCTCTCATTTTTAAAAGAGACACGGGCAATTTTGAGTAATTTTTCTCTATTTTGGGCTGATCGTTTTGCAACCTTGATAGAATGTTCTAATAGAGGTAATGTCGCTTTTAAGCGTTGTGCATCAGCTTTTAACTCTAGTGTGGCTTTGGCAATTTTTGTACGACTTTTCAGATAAGAGAGCTTGGCTTGATCTATCTGTGTATAATTACTCTTGTTAAAAAGTGGAACTTTTAGATAGATACCATAAGAGCCATAACCCTCACGAACACTTTTGTCGTTGTTGTAAGCATCAGTTTGGTTAGAGAAGTAAGAACCTTTAGCTACCAAAGAGGGCCATAGCTGCTCTTTTTGGGCTTTGAGTGCTAAAGCATCAGCATCTGCTCTATCTTTTAGTGGCTCTA
>JALSQA010000133.1 GCA_026985685.1 Campylobacterales bacterium
ATATCTTTTCTGATCATATCTTTGTCTTTTGAAATCTCTTTTGGCTACAAAAGATCACAAAAGTCTTTCAACTCTTCATGTCTGTGAGTATTTTCGAGATGAAGGATATTGCATAATATATTTGATGTAGCTTCTTTAAATACTACAGGATCAGGCACATCAAAAATTGTATCTTTTTTACCAATTAAAGCGAACCATTGTTTGATTGTCATAATATCCTCCTCAGACGATTTTAGAAATTATAACATAATTTATCAGGGTTTTTTTAATATATTGTAGAAATTTCTGACACATAGTGTGTCAGAAACTATTTAAATTTTACTTTGAATGAAGTCATCCATCGTAGAAACTATCTCTTCGATTGTACCTTCACCGTCTATTTTGTGAAGTAAACCTTTTTGAGTATAAAATTTTTCTATAGCCAAAAGAGGCTCTAAAAATACCTTCATGCGATTGTCAAATACTTCATTGTTGTCATCAGCACCACGTCCACGACCAAGCACTCTATCACGTGCAGTCTGCTCACTCACTTCTACTTCGATAACAGCTTCAAGTGTTACATCTTTTTCATTTTGAAGATATTTATCAAGTTCTTCCATCTGCTCTGTACTTCTAGGATAACCATCTATCACTACTACATCAGTCGGTGCTTTTTTTATCGCACCTACAATGGTCTCAATCACGATATCGATAGGTACTAAATTACCATTGTCTATATAAGACTTTATAATTTGCCCTCTTTGGCTTCCACTTGCAACTTCTGCCCGAAACATATCGCCTGTTGAATAGTGTGTAATATTTTCATGTTTTTGTGCAATCAACTCAGCATCAGTTGTTTTACCACTACCTGGTGCCCCGATAATTAAAAATAACTTTTTCATGCTCTTCCTTATTTATGCTTTTTTATTTTCTCTAACTCTGATACTAAGCTCTCTAAGCTGATCATTTGCCACAGGGCTTGGTGCTTGGGTAAGTAAACACTGTGCACTTTGTGTTTTTGGAAATGCTATAACATCACGAATAGAGCTTCTTTTGGTAATAAGCATCATCAAACGATCCAAACCAAATGCAAGACCTGCATGAGGAGGTGCACCATATTTAAGTGCTTCAACTAAAAATCCAAATTTTTCTTCAGCTTCTTCATCACTAATACCAAGTAATTTAAATACAGCTTCTTGAATGTCTGGTTTATGAATACGTACACTACCACCACCAAGTTCAACACCGTTTAATACGATATCATATGCGATAGATTCGATATCTTCAACATTCTCTTTATCCAAGTCTTTTGGCATAGTAAATGGATGATGAAGTGCTTTAACTCTTCCATCTTCTACTTCAAACATAGGAAAATCCATAACCCAGACAAACTCAAACACATCATCAGGAATAATTTCCATCAACTCTGCAAGATAGATTCTAAAACGTCCCATATAATCAAGTACTAGTTTTTTCTCACCAGCACCAAAGAAAACAACATCTCCTACTTTAAGATCTGTCGCTTTGATAATCTCTTCGAGATCTGCATCTGAAAAGAATTTTGCCAATGGTCCTTTGAGTCCATCTTCTTTTAATTGAAAATACCCCAACCCACTTGCACCAAATTTACGTACATAATCTTCAAAACCTTTCATTTGACGTTTTGAAAATATATTGTCACCATTTGGAACTTTAAGAGCTTTTATTCTATTGATATGGCTATTTTTTGCGATATTGGAAAATATCTCATTTTCACATCTTGCAAATATATCAATAACATCTACCATCGCCAAATCATATCTAAGGTCTGGTTTGTCACTACCATATTTTTCCATCGCTTCATGATATGGTATACGGTTAAATGGTATATTGATTGAGATTCCACAGGCACTGAAAACTGCTTTTAACATATCTTCTGAAACTTTGATCACATCTTCTTGACCTGCAAAACTCATCTCTAAATCTATCTGAGTAAATTCAGGTTGTCTATCTGCTCTTAAATCTTCATCTCTAAAACATTTTGCTATTTGAAAATAACGATCAAATCCACCAACCATCAAGAGTTGTTTGAAAAGTTGGGGAGATTGCGGAAGTGCATAAAACTCACCACCATGAACACGACTTGGCACCAAATAATCTCTCGCACCTTCTGGTGTAGATTTTGTCAGGATTGGTGTCTCTACTTCTAAAAATCCATTAGCATCAAGAATATTTCTAGCGGCAATTGTTGCTTTTGATCGTAATCTAAATGTCTCATAAGAACTTGCTTTTCTCAAATCAAGGTAACGATACTTTAAACGTGTCTCTTCACCTACTTTAGGATCATTGATCACAAATGGAAGTGGTTCACTCTTGCTTTCAACTGTTAAGTTTTCTACAACAACTTCAATCTTACCTGTTTTAAGATTTTTGTTTTCTAGTCCTTCACCGCGTGCACGTACTTTACCTTTTGCAATAAGTACAAATTCATCTCTAATCTCATTGGCAACTTTATGTGCTTCTTTGCTATCCACAGGATCACATACGAGCTGTACCAAACCGCTTTTATCACGAAGGTCGATAAAAATCACCCCGCCATGATCTCTATAGCTGTTTGCCCAACCACATAATGTAACTTCTGTACCGATATCATTTTCATCTATTTGTGTACAATAATGACTTCTCAATGTTCTTCCTGTTATTTAGGTTAAAAACGGACATTATATCTAAAGTATCTGTATTTTTTTTGAAAATGGTTTAAAAAAGAGAGGTGAAGAGAGAAAATAACTCTTAATGTAGTAACTAAATATTCTAAAAATTTAGTTTTTCAGGAAATGGTGTCTTAGTTCATAAAATATAAGTGTTGCCATAAAGCAACACTTATTGAGTAAACGTAACTATAAATTAGTTGCAACAACAATTAACAATTTTATTTACGACAACCTTTTTGTATGCGGTATAGCATCTTTTAACTTTTTTGTAATACAAAACATTCCCACAACAGTCTGTTACAGGCACACATACTACTTTCCATGCTTGATATGGAACATATTTTACAACTTGTTTTACACATTGTACAGGTTGACAGCAATCTGATATACAACAATCAGCATTTGCGACACCCACTAGCACCGCACTCATGATCAAAATATTTCTAAGACTTTTCATCTTTAGCCTCCTTTGCTTTTATAATATTATTATACCCTAGAAATATTTTTTATGTAATAAATATTTTACTTAGTAAATATTATTAAGTTTAAATAAGAGTTTGATTAATATATTTAACTACACTTTTAAAAACAAACTTTTATTATTTTAATAATATGCTATACTTATGTTTTTCAAATTTTGGAGGAATAGATGCAAAAACTTATAAAATTTATTTTTATATCCATACTTTTTAGCTCTATGGCTTTTGGATATTCTCATAAATATATTGCAAAAATACAAACAAGACTTACATATTTAGGTTTTCCATGTGGTGAGATTGATGGTAAATTTGGACCAAATACAAAAGAAGCGATCAAGGCATTTCAAAAATCTATCGGAAAACATTCAACAGGTCACATCAGCAAAGGACTTTACTACCAACTTTACAATGCCGCAAATAGTGCAACAGCTGGTTTTTCAAAAGAAATGGAAGAGTACAACGGCATAAAACAACCTGATTAAA
>JALSQA010000134.1 GCA_026985685.1 Campylobacterales bacterium
TAAAAAATTGGTTAAGCGTGGCTTTACAACGTTTTATTGATAAGTGTTTGGCTGTGTTGTAATATTTCGTAACTCAAAGTTATTGTTATCTGAAATTACAATTGGCTGTTTGGCTATATTTTTAAATGTATTATTAATAATTTGTATATTATATACAGGTGATGAATAAGCTTGTACTACGATTGCATCTCCTGTTTCTGTTGGTTTTAGTACTGATGCATGAACATTGCTAATAGTATTGTTGCTAAACTTATTATCATGTCCGTTAAATTGTATAGGTGCATAGATATCATGGATAGTATTGTCATGTACTTGGTTATTGGAGGCATTTTTCCCATCTAAACCTATACGACCACCATATGCAACATCTGGTGCTGATAGTTCATTGCCAAATATTTTGTTATTTGTCAAAGCTTCTTCATTATCGGCTGACATGTTTATATTTGCATGAGTCCAGTTCTTGATGATAGAGTTTGAAATAGTAGAGTTTTGAACACCACCCCAGAACATAACACCTTCACTAGCACCTCTTGTTGTAGTTGTTCTACCATTCTTTTCAAGATTTGGAGTTGCCATTGAGTAATCAACGCTATAGTGCGAATCTATTGTACATTGATTTATGATTATGTTTTTTGCTGTTGTATTTTCTGCTTTAACATAAATTCCCTGTTTTGACATATCTCCAGTTATAACCTCTTGGATAGTGATATTATTAGCGTCTTCGATAAAAACTCCAGCGACATAGCCACCTTGAAGTTCGATATTTTTAACAATTACAAATTGATTGTTGTGAATATACAAAGGAGCTGTATATACATTTGTCTCAATACTATTTGGTTTATCGTTGCCATACCAGTAAAATACTGTACCGCCTTTGTCTCTGTTATAACTCCATTTAAAGTTATCACTTAATTCGCTTGAATCAAATGCTCCAACAATTTCATTTCCATTGACTTTGACCCTGTCAGGATGAGAATCAAGTATAACTGCTAACCAAGTATTTTGTGGATTATTTACAGGTTCTTTGAAGTCTATACCTAATCCATTGTTCCCTACAGCAGTATATGGGATCCATTCATTGTCATCTACATTACCATTGTTGTTGTTTTCATGAATTTGTACTGTATCTACTGCGGAAATAATAGGCATATTCCCATCTCCATAGCTACCTATCGTGATAGGATTATTTGCAGTCCCACTATTTTTAATTTCAAGTGAGCCTATCCACTTTTGTCCTGAACGGAAGAGTATTTTATTGCCAGCATTGATAATTGTTTTATTTACTTTATCTATGCTTCTCCAGGCAGTTTGTGGTGTTTTTCCATCATTGTTATCATTTCCATTTTGTGCATCTATATAGTAAGCTTGTGGGTCTACTGTTACATTTGCAAAATTACCACCACTGCTTTCACTTTTTGTCGTGCCACCTCCGCAAGCTGTAAAATAGAAAAGAGTTCCAATAAGAAAGAATATTTTGAGAGGTAAATGTTTCATGATTTATCCTTTTGTTTTTTTTTATGATGAATAGTATAAAAGCCTATACCTAATGCAAGCACAAGCAATACCGCAACTGTGATTTCCTTTGTATATTGATGGATGAGTGTCTCATTTTGACCGACAAAGTAGCCAATAAGTGCTAAGATCGTTACCCATATACCCGCTCCAAGTGTTGTGTAAAATGAAAATTCTTTTAGATCCATTTTTGCAAGTCCTGCTGGGAAGGAGATGTATTGTCTTACTGCGGGAATCAGTCTCCCTGAAAAAGTGGATATATGTCCATGATCTTTGAAAAAAGTTTCTACTTTTGATATCGTCTGGGATGAGATAAAAAAGTATTTGCCATATTTTATTAAAAAACCTCTACCATACTTAATGGCTAGAAAATAGTTAAAAAGTGCACCCGATAAAGAACCTGCTATACCTATGGCGATTGCTAAATATAGATTCATCTCTCCTTGATATGCTAAATACCCAGCTGGTATCATTGCAACTTCGCTTGGAAATGGAAAAAAAGAACTCTCTAAAAACATCATGGCAAATATACCTATATATCCCCATTCTCCAACTGTTTGTACGATAAAATTTACAATATCTCCAAGCATTTAAATTTTCCTTATCCAATGGCTAGCAAAAGTATACCAAATAAAATACGATAAATACCAAATGCTACAAAGGTAAACTTTTCCAAAAATTTAATAAAAAACATCATCGTCAAATAAGCTACAATAAAAGCAGTCACAAAACCTACCCCAAGTGCTAAAAAATTAGCATCTGTAAATTCACTATAATGTTTTAATAAATCATAACCGCTAGCTGCCACCATAACAGGGATAGCAAGTAAAAAAGAAAATTCGGCTGCTGCTTTTCTGGAAAGACCGACTAAAAGTGCACCAACGATTGTAGAACCAGCACGACTAGTACCTGGTATTACCGCAAAAACCTGGGCGATACCTATTGCAATAGATTGTTTAAAAGTAACTTCTTCTACTTGTGTCGTTGTGTGATTCTCTTCTTTGTAAAAATGCTCTAATACTAAAAATACTATACCTCCAACAATGAACATAATAGCAACTACATGAACTGAAAATAGTGCTTTTATTTGGTGACTAAATAAAAAGCCTATGATTGCAATAGGTAAAAAGGCAATGAAAACTTTTATCCACAAATCAAGCTTTTTGAATGTGAATTTGTCTTTATAATTAAATACAACTGCTAAAATTGCAGCAAGCTGTATGATGACCTCAAACGCACTGTTTGCTTCATCTTGTTTCATACCCAACCAATTGGCTGCAACTATTAAGTGACCTGTTGAACTAATAGGAAGGAACTCTGTTAATCCTTCTATAATACCCAAAACTATTGCTTGAAATATATCCAAAAATTATCCTTATGTTGTTTATATATTTTATTTTATTCAAATATAGTTAATATAATATTAAAAACACTATTATATAGTATGTAAAAAAATTTAAATTAAAATAATTTAATTTGTTATTAAAATAAGTTTTGAAAGAATAAGACCCCTATAAAGATTAGAGAAGAAAGTGTTGATTTTTAATCATATCTTGACGCTGTTTATAATCTGGGAGATACTCTTTTACAAGATTCCAAAAAGATTTGGAGTGGTTTTTATGTTCAATATGTGCTAATTCATGAACAACGACATATTCGATAAATTCTATTGGTGTTTTGATAAGTTGGGTATTAAAAGTGATACGATCCTTACTGCTGCAACTTCCCCAGCGACTTTTATTTTTACGAAAACCTATATGTGTTGGATAAAGTGACATTTTTTTGCTCCATAGCGAAACAAGTGGTGGTATGATTTCTATGGCTTTATTTTTATAAAATATATCTATATTGATACCTGATAATATATCTTTATCATATGTTTGACCTAAGATAAATAATTTTGTTTTTTCTTCATTGAGTGCATCTTGTATAGCTGATTGTTTTTGTTGTATCCATGAAGTTTTTTGTATGATAAATTTTTCTATTGTGTGTTTTGATGTGAAAAAGTTTGTTTTTACAAGAACACTGCCATCTCGTTGTATAGTGATGTATGTATATTTTCTGGATCTTTTTCTGTCTATAGTGTATGCTATAAGTGACAAATTTTTACCTTAT
>JALSQA010000135.1 GCA_026985685.1 Campylobacterales bacterium
TAGATGATGGAGGGTATAGTGACTGGAGATTACCTAATATCCATGAACTCTACTCTATAGTTGATCCTAGTAAAAATAACCCAGCTATTTATAGTACCTTTATATCTTCTAAAGATTCTAAATACTGGTCTTCAACAGCTTCAACTGATGGTAAGATTTATACTATAAATTTTGGTTCGGGGCATGAATATAAAAGTGATCCTACAGGTAGTTCTTATAGCTCAATATATGTGCGTTGTGTTCGTGATGTAAATTAAACTTGCATATATTTCATAAGGTGGGGAAATCCCACCAAATTTTACTGTGTTATCAATCTAGCATTGATAGGTTGTACTGGTCGGTTGTTTGGGTGTCCTATCTCTTTTGCAATTGCATTTATCTGTGCTTTTGATGCTGTTACTGGCTTTTTGAATACAGCCCATAGTACACCTTCTGAACAAGGAGGTGTAGTTAGTGAACCATTAAAACGGTAATAATCTACATCCATTGGCATGAGTGCTGATGCATTGGCCTGGTTTTTGAGTGGAGTATCTACACCCATTTTAGGGGATAGTGATGCGATGATCTTATCTAGTTCAGGATTTGCAGGACCTTCTTTGAACATGACTGCAAGTACTGCTAAGTTACCATCTTTGTCCTGGTGTACAAAATGTGCTTCCATTGGAAAATGTTCACCATTTACAGTATTTTCTGAAGGTGTATGGAAGTGAAATTGTTTGAGTTCGAAGGTGTGTCCATCTATAGTGATAAAGCTTCCTTTTTTATAGTTTACTTGTACGGTATGACCGTTATAGATAACATCTTTTCCACCGATAAAGTAGCGAAACTGGATATGTTTTTTAGTGATATTTCTTGCATCTGTGATATCTACAGGGGATTGATTTTTACCCTCTTTGCACATGAAGTATTCTTTTTTCAGATCACCCCAGTGTAATGGTCCGCTCTCACCTTCATAACTCCAGTGATGTGTGGCATGAAGTGCGTGTAAATCTTTTTTGACTACAGCTTCTTTTGAAGAACAACCTGTTGAAAGTAGAAGTGCACAACTTAGACTTAGTAGAAAAATACTTTTTTTCATAAAAAAACTCCTTAATAAATTTTTCGCTGACATTATATCTTAATATATTTTATATGTTACAATCTTTTTATGAATACACTAAATAAAGTAATAGAGTTATTAGAAAATCAAAATGTTTTTTTGACTGGTGGTGCTGGTGTTGGAAAGAGTTATCTGACCAAAGAGATCATTGCTTACTATAAGAAGGAGTATCAGGGGGTTATTGTACTTGGCAGTACAGGGATTTCGGCTGTCAATGTTGGAGGACAGACGATACATAGTTTTTTCTCATTTGGTATAAGTTCAAATCTTGAAGCATTAAGTTCGTTTGATCGATACAATAAAAACCGTATCAAAGAGCTTGCTAAGTTGTTGCAAAATACTGACTTAGTTATCATAGATGAGATATCGATGGTCAGTGCAGATTTGATGGATATGATTTTATATCGCTTTAGACAAACAAAATATAGTGGAAAGTTGATGGTTGTGGGTGACTTTTTTCAGCTTCCTCCAGTACAAAAGAAAAGTACACCAAATCAAAATATCTTTTCTCAAGATATTTATGCTTTCCAAAGTAGTGCATGGGAGAGTTTTTCTTTTGTGGGAGTTGAACTGACAAAAATCAAGAGGACTTCTGATGAAGCTTTCATGAAGATACTTGAAAAGATAAGAGTAGGTGAAGGGGATGATGAACTTTTTACTTATCTTTTACGTTTAAGAGAAAACAGCTTTGATGGTGAGAAGGATGCGACTATGCTTTTTGGTACAAATGCCCAGGCAGACCGTCTAAATGCTCAAAAAGTAGCATCTGTAAACAGACCAGAGATTGCACTAGATGCACAGATAAAAATCAAAGATCACACGATAGATCAAAGAAGGATAGATAGCTGGAAGAAAAATCTACCTATTATCGAAAACCTGAAACTAAAAGAGGGGATACCTGTCATATTTACAACAAATAAATGGGGTAGTTATCACAATGGAGAGCGTGGTGTTGTCGAACATATAGATAAAGATAGTGTTGTGGTAGAAAAGCGTGGTAGATTGATCAAAGTTGATCGTTTTGATTTTGATTTGTCTCACTCTGTAGTTGGTGATGATGGCATGTTAGATGATGAAGTTGTCTGCACACTTAGTCAATTTCCCCTACGTCCTGCTTTTGCTATTACGATACACAAATCTCAAGGCATGAGTATAGATAAACTCATTTGTAATGTTGATAATATTTTTGCTGACAGCCAATTTTATGTAGCACTTTCAAGAAGTGTTGATCCAAAGTATCTGAAGATAAATTATAGTAGAAATGATTTTGAAAATTATATAAGAAGAAGTATATCCGTATCCCAGGATGTAAAAGATTTTTATGAAAATAGCGACATGATTAGATTAGAGTGATTTTTATATTAAATTTTTTCATCAGGTTATAAATAAATTTTTTAATTAGACGATTGTTAGCTGTAGAAGATAAATATAAGGCTAACATTATGCAATATAAAAAGGTTTTAGAATATACAAAAGATTTGAATGTTCTTTATGTTGAAGATGATGACTCTTTAAGAGAAGATACAGAAGAGATTTTAGAGGATTATTTTGCTAATTTAGATCTTGCAGTACATGGATTAGATGCACTTGAAAAATATAATTCATATTATAAAAATCATGGGGTATATTATGATTTAATCATTACTGATATCAATATGCCGTTTATGGATGGTCAAACTCTTATTAAAGAGATAAATGAAATAAATGATGAACAAGCTATAATTGTTGTATCTGCACATAGTGAATCTTCAAAATTGATTAATTTGATACAAAATGGAATCACTAATTTTTTGCTAAAGCCTATAAATCCTACACAACTTATCAATATACTTTATAAAACATGTAAAAATATAGTCTCAGATAAAATGGTAATTAAATATCAAAAAGAGCTTGAAGAGATAAATAAAAATCTCAATGAGCGGGTATTAGAATTGTCAAATGAGATTATTTTAACACAAAGATTATCTGTAGAAACGATAGGAAATTTAATCGAGAGCTATGATGATGATACAGGTTCACATGTAAAAAGGATAGAAAATTTTACTGCACTTATTTTGGACAAACTACCTGAAGCAAGAGAGTATACACCAGATTATAAAAAATTAGTTGCCTTTTCATCTTTACTTCATGATATTGGTAAATTGGTAATACCTAAAGATATTTTACAAAAAAATGGTAAATTGGATAACGAAGAGTTTGAGATTATAAAATCCCACTCAAAAGTAGGCGGTGAAATTCTTCTTAAAGTAAATGAAGATTTTAAAAAAGTATTCAATAAAGATAGTTATTTTAAAATTGCATCAGATATTGCATATTATCATCATGAGAAATGGGATGGTAGTGGTTATCCAAAAGGTTTAAAAGGTGAGGAAATACCTCTTTGTGCGAGAGTTGTATCACTAGTGGATGTCTATGATGCTTTAAGAAGTAAAAGACCATATAAGGAGGGATTTACACATCAAAAGGCAATGGATATCATCAAAAGTGAGAGAGGTAAAGCTTTTTCTCCTGAAATTGTAGATCTTTTTTTAGAATTAAATGAAAAGTTTGATGAAGTATTTCTTGCAATCAGCGATCAAGAAGTTGTTGAAGTTTTATAAATATGATAAATACATTAAAAAAATTTGATTATGATCGTGAACAGATCGAAAAATTATTAAAATCAAAATTACCTACATTTGGTGGAAATTTACTTTTGCCGATCATCTTTTTTTATATGTATAAAAATATTATTCCTTTAAATATTTTATTGACTTGGCTTATTTTACAAATTATAGTATTTATAGTTCGTATAACTATCATGAGTAAAACACTAAAAGTAGTTAATAGCATTGATCAAACAAGATTATATAAAAATATCAAACTTTTTTTAATAACACTTTTTTTAAACTCTTTCCTTTGGGGAATTTCTACTATTTTTATTATAAAATATAGTTCAAATGTAGTAGATGCCTATATTATGTTTATTATCTTAATAGGAATGGGAACTGCGGCTGCTTCGACTCTAAGTGCAGTTTATCATGCACAATTTATATTTATTACCAATATTATCCTTGTTCCTACTTTTATTTTTATATTTTTAGGTAATTCTTCTACTTATTATCTACTTGCTATTTTTGGAGTGATTTATTATGTATTTACAATTGTTACGAGCTTTAGTAACTTTGTTTATATAAGAAATAATATAAAACAGAGAAAAGAGTTACAAAAAAGAAATGATAATTTTAAAAATCTTTTAGATATTACGATGGAAACGATTGTGATGTCTGATAGTGAGCATAAAATTATAGATATTAATTCATCAGGAATTAAACTATTTAAGGCGAATGATAAAAAAGATGCACTTGGAAGAAGTATTATAGATTTTGTACCAAAACACTCTTTACCTATCATGTTCAATGCCATGAAACATGATATCCAAGAACCATATGAGCTTGATCTAATAAAGATTGATGGTGAACAATTCCCTTCTCTTATAAGTTCTAGAAATTTGATTATTGATGGAAAAAATGTAAGAATTGCAACAATTTTGGATTTGACGCAAGTTAAACAGAAAGATAAACAACTCCAGCAACAGTCTCGCCTTGCTCAAATGGGTGAGATGATTAGCATGATAGCACATCAATGGAGGCAACCTTTAGGTGCTATAAATAGTTCTGTAATAGCTATCGAATCTAAACTATCCATCGGCAGATATGATTTGGACGATAAAGATGATAGAGAGAAATTTTTTAAGTTTTTACATAAAAAGCATAAAAGTATTATTGAGTATGTTGAGGGATTATCAGAAACTATAGATGATTTTAGAAATTTTTTCAAACCAGATAAAAATAGAGATTTAGTTTGCATTGATGATCCCATAAAAAAGGCACTTAAAATTGTTAATGTTTCTATGAGTAGTAAAGGTATTAGTATTGAAAAAAGTTTTGACAATGGTGATAAAATTGAACTTTATCAAAATGAAGTTATGCAGGTAATATTAAATATTTTAAAAAATGCAGAAGATAATTTTATAGAAAAATCTATAGAAAACCCAACTATTATGATTGAAACACTTAAAGAAAAAAATACCCATATTATCAAAATAAGTGATAACGGTGGAGGTATACCAGAGAATATTTTACCAAATATTTTTGATCCATATTTCTCTACAAAAGATGAAAAAAATGGTACAGGTCTTGGTCTTTATATGTCAAAAACGGTTATAGAAGAGCATCATAACGGAGAGTTAAAAGTATCAAATATTGACAATGGAGTATGCTTTGAGATAAAGTTTTTTCAATATAAAGAAGATATCTAACTATTATGTTGCAAGATTGATTTTTCTACTCAAGCACATGGCAAATCCTTTTTCATAATAGGCTGCTTCATTTATAAAAAGAGCAAAAAGTGGCTCATCTTCCTCATAGTAAATCGTTTCTCCTTTTAGAGTTAAAAATATTGGATCTCCTTTTTTTAGAAGTTTATAATCTTTATCTTGCAATTCTTGATGAACCATAGCTATGATATTACCCTCTTTATCTCTGGGATAATCAACCAATTTCACATGATCATAGATATCTATTTGTTTATTTTCATCTTTGTAATCGCCTTTATTGTAACTTTCAAAAAAATCAAGCAGATGATAGATAAGTGTAGCACTCTTTTCAAATAGATCTGCTCTAAGTACGCCTTGTGGAATTGCTCCTACTTCTATTGCAAATCCATTAGGTGAGATAGAGTCTACAAATGCATCTTCTTCATCTCCCATCCAGCGATAGACATGAAGTGTTGGTTCTTTTTCACATAGATATCTAACTGCTTGCCAGGTTAGTTTACTTTTAGAACTAACTACAAGGCTAAGTCCCATATTCGCTGTTGTGGAGTGAAGATCTACTATAAAATCAACTTCTGTGTTTTTATCTCCTTTTGGTCCTAAAAGTGCATTTAGTTTGTGTGCTCGTCTGGCTTCATAGTTAGTAGGATTTTGAGTGAGTATGTCTTTGGAAAAAGAGCGGTTGAGGTCTTTGTCTATATAGCGTCTACACTCTTTTATGGCTTGTGGATTGGTATGTAAAAGTATTGTTTCAAAGTTTGATCTTTTTACTAAATGAGGTTGATCTTGCCATTTTTTGATGAGATAGACACCTGTAAGTTCATTACCATGAGTACCACCTGTGATAGCTATCTTTTTGATCATGTGCGATCCTTTTTAGTTGGATTATCGCATGATTTTGATTAAAAATTTAGAGCTATAATGCGATTAAGTTAAGCAGTTTTTCGGAAGTCTTGCTTTAGCTAGACCTTAGTTAGATGGGACTAAAGTCACCATTTTCAAGTATAAAATCCTTAGCTTAATGGCATTGTAGGTGCCCTATAGAGTTTTATTGATGTGACGATAGTACTTTAAAAAGGAATTTTTATGAATCTAAAACCTGTTAGATTATTACAATTTAGTTTTTTTGCTGTTATTGTTACTTTGATTGGTACATTTATGCTCTATTATGATTTTCACAAAGATGATGTTAAAACATATCAAGCTGTTTTAGCAGAAAATAATTCACAAGAGTTTTCTGAATTTTTATATGAGAACAGAGGTAAATTTGTTCATTTGAGTATTGTTTTAAATGAACAAATGAAAAAAGATGTCTTAAAAGGTATGGACAAAGATGGAAGAATTGTTTTTAGAGCACCTATAAATCAAGATGAAAAAAAATTAACTACATATATAATACGTTTGCCTGATGATGGAAGAGAGGATTTCTCTTTTGACAAAACAAGTGGTAAACTTGAGGGATATTTTAAAACTTATGAACTCAAGGCAAAAGATGGAACGGATCTTATTAACTTAGTACCGATAAAAGAGGCTTGGCTCCCAAAAGTAGATGGAATTGTCAAACAGGGGTGAATTTTTTTAAGAGTTAGACGATAATACTATTGAGAAAAGTATTGAAGGTAATGTTATGAGTTTTATATCTTTAAAAAGAGTGATTGGTTTAATTTTTGTTTTGATGTTTTTTGCTACTGTACAAATTCAGGCAGCAGCTAGTTGTACATCACCCACAGCAACACTTAACCTAAATAATACACTAACAGGGCAGAAAATAGATAAACCTTATATTAATGGATTTCCCTCTAGCGGTGAATCCCTCTATTATAAAATCAATATTACAAATAGTGGCACATTGGTTCTTCGTACAAATATTGATTCGACAAATAGTAGTGACAATGTTGATACTTTTGCACAACTACTTGATAGTAATTGTGCAAAGATAGAAGATGTCCCTATGATCTCTAATAATCCTCGTTTAGTGAAAGAGGATAAAGCTTTAAGTGCTGGAACTTATTATCTCAAAGTTTATAATGAGATAAATATAGATGGTGGTTCAGAAAATGCAAAGGGATATTTTCAGTTAGAAAATAGTTTTACACAAGATTTAGCTTCTTATAATATATCTTTTTGGCGAGATAATCTTCCAAGTGTCTCTTCTGGAGCTTCTTTTGTCCAACACTTTTATATCAAAAACAGTGGTTCAACTTCTACATCAAGTGTTAAAGTAACAATTCCATCATATACACCAAGTGGGCATTTGACTTTTATCTCAAATGAAAGTTCTACAAATTGGAGTTGTGATAACAATGATCCTATGGTTTGTACGCTAAATAGTGGAACAATAGCTACAAATGAAACAAAAGAGTTACAGTTAAAATATAAGGCTGATTATCAAACTTATGATAGAACAGTAAGTAACACAGCCACTGCTGATATCACTTTCACCGATAGTAATACAACACAAAAAACAAAATCATATAGTGTTTTGATTAGAAAAGAGACTCCGGGTATTAGGATACGAGAGCTACCTAGTAGTACTACTGTTATTCAGGATGATACTTTTACCTATACATGGCAAGTTGATAATAATGGTACTTTAGCTGATGAAAATGTAACAGTAGTTAAAACAATAGGAAGTGATTTTACTATCGCAGGGGGATTAAATTATGATTCATCTGTATGGAAAAACTGTACACTTAGTGGTAAAGATATCTCTTGTGAATTGATTAATCCTCTTCAACCTAATCAGTCACAGCACTTTAGTCTTAGTGTGAAAGCTACAGGTGATCCAGCTAACCCTGAAACACTAAAACATGAAGCTGATGTTTATGGAGATACATTGCTAGGTCATGTAAGTGATAATTCTTATGAAGATGTTACTATCATCGCAAAAACTTTTGAGCCTCATATAACAAATGTAGCTAGTAGTTCAAGTGTGATAGTAGGTCATAGTGCTTATTATACACTTACTGTGTCAAATAGTGGTAATAGTGCATTAAGTAATGTGAGAGTAACTGATCTTATACCTTCTAACTTAAAATTAACTTCTTTATCGCTTACTAGTGGATGGGATTGTTCGGCTTCTGATACATCCACAAATAGTGTAGACTGTACTCTAAGTAGTGATCTTGGTGCAGGTAGCAGTAAAGTGTTACAAATAAATGTAGATGGTAAAACAGTTGGAAATGATATCAACAACACTGCTACTATGAGCAGCTCTGAAGCATCTGATGTCAGTAGTTGGGATACTATAAATGTCATAGCTGCTACACCATCAATCAAAATCGTAAAAGATGCTCCTGAAACAGTTGATAGTGTACATAAATTTTATTATACTTTTGATGTGACAAATGATGGCTCTGAAGTAGATAGCAATATCACTTTGAGTGATACATTTGATTCACAGCTGGTATTAGATAGTGACTGGAATGATGCCATATCTTCACCATGGAGTTGTAGTAAAAGTGGGCAGAATGTTACGTGTAGTTATACAAGTAATCTAAATCCAGGGCAAAATGCTACACAACTTCTCATAAAAGTGAAAGCTCCTTATGTAACAGAAAATACAAATATAAACAATAGTGTTGATATAGATGCTATTGGTTCAGGTACATCTGTTCATGATAGTAGCTCTGTTAGTATTCAAATCAATAAACCTACTATTGGGATACTTTTAGAAAAGAGTGCGAGTTCTTCTACTATTAATTCAGCAGCAAATTTTGTCTATACGATTAAAGTAGATAACAATGGTTCACTTGATGAGAGTGATGTTAAAGTGATAGATGATTTACCAACTGAACTTGATGGTGATGGAGTGATTGACCCTTCAAGTGATGCAGATTTTGATTGTTCGGCTTCTAGTGGAAAACATATCGAGTGTACTTTGGCATCTTTGCCATCAGGTACACAAAAATATCTAAAAATAAAAGTAAAAGCACCTATCGTTACATCAAATACTACGCTAAGAAATGATGCTACTTCCACAGCCAAAATAATTGTACCAGGTGATTTAGATACAACAACTACTGCAAGTGGTCATGTTAATGTGACTATCATCCCACCTGCTTCAAATTTATCAATTCAAAAAGATGTCTCGAAAGATATTATTTTGGAAAAAGATCTTTTTGATTATAGTATCAAAATAAGAAATAATTCTATAGCAGATGAACAAAATCTCACTCTTACAGATGATGTCCCTCATGAATTTTCTATAAAAAGTATCAGTGCTAGTGGCTGGAGTTGTTCTAGCTCTGGAAATCTTGTGACTTGTAAGTTAAATACACTACTTGCAAATACGCAAGCTCAGGATATAAATATATCAGTAAAAGCACCAAATACAATATCTACACAATCTACTGTAACAAATAGTGCAACGATTAAATCTGTTAAAGAGAGTATTGGCAAAAGTGATCAGGCAGATGTGACACTTGTTCCAAATACAAAAGCTCTCACAATGCATATAAGCAGTAATCCTCCTACTGTTTATGCTGGGGATGAATATTATTATAAGATATTTATGTCAAATAACAGTGGTCGTGATATTGATGATATTAATATCACTGATATTTTGCCAGCAGATGTAACTTATGTACGTTATGAGAGTGGGGGATGGAATTGTTCGTATGATAATGGCAGCAGAAAATTTGCCTGTGACAATAATGGCACAAAATTCACAGCAGGTAATAAAGAAATTTATCTATATGTCACAGCTCCATCTTATGAGACAAATGTAACAGACACTGCCTCTATCGTTAGCAATCTTTCTGATGTTGTTATTGACGATAATGTTACGACAGCTGTACTTGGTAAAAAAGCTGATTTATCATATCAGAAGATGCAAGTTAATCCCTCTAGTGTTAAGATCAATGAACCTTTTGTTTATACTGTAGCTGTAAAAAATACAGGTGTAGCACCATCTTCTGATATCAATGCTACAGATATCAATGTCACTTTCACTCTTGATGATAATCTCTCTATATCTTCATACTCTGGAGTAGACTGGAACTGTACGCAAAATGGACAAGAGTATAGTTGTATTTATAGTAAAGCTTTGGATTTGGGTGAAATAACATCAGATATCAACGTAACATTAAGTAGTAATACACCTGGTCAAAAAATCACTTATCTAACAACAACAGCCAGTCAGATGCAAAGTGCTGTGAGTGATTCTCTTAGTGTTGATGTCAAAGATGTTGTACATACAGATTTATCAATAACACTTGATGATAGTGTTGATCCTGTAGATGCTTTGGATAGTTATAGCTATACAGTAACTGTAAATAATCCTCATGTCAGTAAGTCGATAGAGGGTATAGCTGTTGATATCAATACAACAAGTAGTGATGATTATACGTGGATAGATTACAGTGATACTTCTGTATGGAGTTGTACACATAGTGCTTATCATGTACATTGTTTACTTAAAAATGATTTGCCAAAAGATAGCAATACTACACTTACTTTAAACGTAAAAGCACCAAATAGTGCAACAACCATAGATCTAAATGCTAGTGTAAGTTCTGAATATGTTGTAGATTCTGATTCATCTAACAATCATACAAGTGAATCGACTGATATATTTTATCTGAATATAAGTGGTAACAATCCAAGAAATTTTACTAAAGTGCCAATTTTAGGAAATGAAGATACCAATATTTTTGGAGATATAATTACAATAGGTAATCAATCTATTTGTCAAAAAGATAAACTACATAAAGAGTGTCATGAACCTAGTCAGCCTAACAATGATCTTATAACACAAGAGTATATTAATTTAGATTCAACTTTAGGTAGTGGCTATAAAAATGCAACCAATGCCTCTTTTAGTATAAATGCAGATGACGAAATCCTTTGGGCTGGTCTATACTGGATGGGAAGAGTTGTTAAAAATCAAAGTGGTGCAACTAGCAAAATGAAAGCTGCACATAAAATCTACTTTAGACATCAAAGTGATTCACAATATCATCAATTTTATAGTGAAAATCATGCTCAGGCGATTGACAATAATGGAACAAGTATTTATGTAGATAAATTTAATTATATAAATAGTAGTGATTATTTTGATTATCAAGGCATGGTGGATGTTACATCTTATGTAAAAGCTCACAGAGATGGTACTTATTGGGTTGCAGATGTTCAATCTAGTGAAGGAGATAACCTTTCAGCTGGTTGGAATTTGGTTGTAATTGTACTTGATAAAGCTAATGTTCCGACAAGGCACTTGAAAAATATTACGATTTTTGATGGGTTCTTAGGTGTTTGGAAATCACCAGCAGATAGTGAGTATCCAGATGAGGTGAGTCAAAGTGTAAGTGGCTTTTTGACACCAGCAAATGGTTTGATCGATTCTTCGCTTTCGATATTTGCTTTTGAGGGAGATCGTATATTTGGAGACAAAATTCAAATCAGTGATAATGCATCTATCTTACATGACTTATCAAATGCTAATAATCCTAAGCTAGATGTAGTTAATGGAACGATATCGAAATATGGTTCTATCATGACAAATCGTGTACCTAGTTTAAGTAATACTTCTGGTATTGATATCGATCAATTTTATCTTGGAGATGTTAATGGTACATTAGGTAGTGGTATTATTAAAAATAATCAAACTTCCACTGATATTAAAATTGCATCTGAGGGTGATAGATTTTTCCTTGGAATGTTTGCCTTTTCTACATCTTTATATGATCCAGTCTGTTACAATCAAAAGATATTAACTCCTGATTTTTCACAGCCAATTTCAAGCGAAGTACATTTAGGTGATGAGATAGGTATAGAAGTTGAGTTTAAAAATAAAGAAATTCAGAACTTAGAAAACTTCAAAGCTCTCACAGATATAGACACAATTTTAAGAGATGATAATACAAGTTTTGAATTAAAAAATATCGATAATAGTGGGCATTTAGAAACATCATTTAGTAAGCAGGATAATCTGTTTCACTTTTCAAAGATTGACGTTGGTGATGCCAATCAAACAGAAGTAATTGTTAATGCAGGTCAAGGTTCAAATGCTAGTGATGGTGGTAAGTTAGCTCCATCTAATAGTATATTTTTCAGATATAAAGCTATTGTTGATGATTTTTATGATGAAAATAAAACACATAGTATCTACAAAGCACTCTATGCCCCGGCAAATAAAAAAGTCATGGTTCCTCCTTGTGGAGTACAGACAGATTTTCCAACAGTAAAAAAGAACAATGTAAATGGTTTTGCTATCACACATCCAAATGGTACATCAATTGATGGTACTTTAGATGGGTATCTAAATGGTGATACATCAACACCTTCAAATGAAAATAATCTCTTTACACAAGTTGCAGATACAAATTTTTCTATAGATATAGCTATACTTGATGATACCAATAATAAAATCTTAAATACCAATCCTTATAAAGGTATCTTAAAATTAGATATTGTTGATAATTCTGATAGTAGCAAAACATGTGCTCAATATCCAGTAATAGGAAGTAATTATATATCCATGAACTCTATAGTTTCATCACAGACACTCTCTTATCATACTGCAAATAAATCAGTTGCATTCAGAGCTAGTTATCTTGTAGATAAATATGGAAAATATATATCTTGGCCTAATTTAGCAGATAGTTTGAGTACTTATCAAAATATCTTACAAAATAGCTCTTTTGGGGATAATCGCTGTAAAAGTGAATGTATTATCTCACCTAATCTTAATAGTTGTAAAGAGTGTTTGTATAAAAGTGTAGATAATGGAGGTTTGAGTAAATTTACATGTTCTTTGGATACTTTTGCAATAAAACCAAAAGAGATTTCCATTGATGTAAATACAACTTTAGCAAATTTAAAAGGAGGTAAAACTTATCAGTTGGATTTTAACGCTTCATTTGCAAGCTATGATCAACTAATAAATACCACTACAGGATCAGTAAATCAAGCATTAGTTGTACCATCTGGATGTAGTTTGAGTAGTTCAAATAGTACTATATTGCCATTAGGTGGTCTTTCGTTTAATGGCGGTGTGGGTTCGATTGGTTCATACTCTTTTCCAAATGTAGGTGATGTAAATATCTCTTTTACAGATCATACCTGGACTATTTTAGATCAAAATCAAAGTGATGAAAATCTGAGTGACTGTGTGGTTGGAAGTAGTTCAAATGTACCAAATGCACAAGGAAAAGTAGGGTGTAATATTGCATCTGATAAGTTACTGCATTTTGTCCCAGATAGTTTTAAAAACAATATTACAATACAAGACTTTAATGGTAGTGGATTTGTCTATCTCTCCCCTGGAGATTCTCATATGGCATCTACCATAGCAATGCAAACTACTGCCATGTTAGCTAATGGAAATATAGCAACAAATTATACTAATGGTTGTTTTTCTAAAGATGTCAACTATCAATTTAGTTTTTCAAATCCAACTATACCTGCAACTGCTGGTGGTATTATCTATTTTGATGATTCAAATGCTACATCAAGTTATCATGGTACGCCAAATACAGGTGATTTTGA
>JALSQA010000136.1 GCA_026985685.1 Campylobacterales bacterium
AAAAATTTTATTTAGACTACATATATCTTCAGGAGCTACACCGTTTTCGGATATATCCAGCCAGATAGAGAAATGATCAGCCAAACTACTGATATTTGAAATCACAGGATTTGCAATTTTTATATCATTTTTTTTGGTTGTAGATATGGGTGAAGATGATCCAAGTGTGATATCATCAATACCTGCTTTATTGTATATATTTGCAAAATCTATAGACTTTGCAACACCATCAAAAGATATTCCAACAAATTTCCATATATTATATGCATCATTTCCATCTCTATCAGGATCTACATTTGCTTTTAATGTAACTTGCCCTATGGGGCTTCCTTTTGCTTCCAACTCATCATAGATTGTTATTGTCAAATCTTTTGAAGAACTATACCAAAAGGATATACCGTTTCTAATTCCATCAGGAGCATTTAGAACGATTTTTTTAGATTTAGTAGAAAGTGTAGTAATGGGAGATGGCTCATTGATAAAATTACCATTCCCTTGGTTTTTTTTACCAATTATTCCATATCCATCACCTATAAAATATATATGATAGTTTTTCCCACTATGTCCAAGACTACCTGTTCCATTATTATAAAATCCATTTACATACTCATTATCAGAAAGTCCTTCAAAATCTAAAGTGATAATTTTAGAATCTTCTTTTAATGATCTACTTTTTTTACTAAAACTTTGAGTATATCCCAAATCAGGATTTTCATTTTTATTAATATGATTTATATTATCAGATACAAATCCACCACCCAATAAACAGTGTGACCAAAACAACAGCAAGATTAAAAGCAACTTCTTCATGACAATACTCCTTAAATATTCTATAGCCATATTAACATAAATACAAAATAAATAAAACTAATTATTTTTTTAAGAATTTAATATTTTTTATTATCTATTAAGATTTATGAATTTTTTGAAAGTTTTATTAAATATATTTAATATTTATTTTTATATTAGTTTTAAAATATTCTACAACATGTTACTACATGTAACATGTTGTAGAATGAAATGTTTCTAAACCAATCCAGTGCCTAATAAACACTAAATTCTTCAGCCTTATTTTTGATTTTTCTATAAATATGACCACCTTGTTTTTTTATCAGCCAAAATGAAGTACCACTACTATTTCTCCAAAGTACATCATCTACTCCATCACTGTTGAAATCCCCTATACCTACTACTTTGTACTCAAGTGGCTTGTTAACTTCTCTTTTATAAATATGCCCTCCAGCCTTTTTCATATACCATAATGAAACACCTTTACCATTTCGCCATAGTATATCATCTACTCCATCACTGTTAAAATCCCCTATACCAACTATTTTGTACTCAAGTGGCTTGTTAACTTCTCTTTTGTAAATATGCCCTCCATCTTTTTTCATATACCATAATGATGTACCTGTTCCATTTCTCCAGATAACATCATCTACTCCATCACCGTTGAAATCTCCTGTGCCTACTACTTTATACTCAAGTGGTTTAGCTGACTCTCTCTTGTAGATATGTCCTCCATCTTTTTTTATATACCATAATGATGTACCTGTTCCATTTCTCCAGATCACATCGTCTACTCCATCGCCGTTGAAATCTCCTATACCAACTACTTTGTATTCGAGTGGCTTATCTGATTCTAGTTTATAAATATGACCACCTTGTTTTTTCATATACCATAATGATGTGCTTTTTCCTCTCCTCCATAATATATCAGATATACCGTCATCATTAAAGTCACCTGTTCCAACTATTTTATAATCTGTTGGTTTATTAACTTCTGGTTTATATAGTCTATTACCGTCTTTATCCATATACCACAACCCATTATTACCTTCTTTATCTCTCCAGAATATATCAGATATACCATCACCATTAAAGTCACTTTTAACTTTTTGAGTCTTTGGTTGAACTGTTTTTGTATCTTGACTTGGTTGGACTATATACTCTGCTAGTTGATTTGGTAAAGGAAAATACTGATGACTCTTATTTGGGTACATAAACCATATAGAAACAGAATCATCTTTTCTCCATAAGATATCATCTTTACCATCACCGTTAAAATCACCTATTTCAACAACTTTGTATACTTCTGGTTTATCTATCTTTTTATACCATATATGTGTTCCATCCGTATTCATATACCATAAAGAGACACCTACACCATTTCTCCATAATAAATCATCTATACCGTCACCATTAAAGTCACCTATACCTGCCACTATAAAAGATTTTTCTTTATCAGATTTTTGCGATAACTCATGTGTACCATCTTGATTCATATACCATACAGATACACCCACGCCATTTCGCCACAATAAATCATCTATACCGTCACCGTTAAAGTCACCTATACCTGCTAAGTGAAAAGATATCTCTTGATCTGATTTTACAGACAAAGTATGACTACCGTCTTTATGCATATACCATATCGATATATCAGAACCTTTTCTCCACATTATATCAGCTATGCCATCGCCATTGAAATCACCTGTTCCTGCAACTATACTTGATGTAGATACTTCACCTTTTGGTGACCATTCATGACTTCCATCAGTATTCATATACCAAACAGATATTTTTGTACCACTTTTCCATAGAATATCGCTTTTACCATCGCCATTAAAGTCACCTAAACCTACCACATTATAATCAATGGGTTTTGATACTTTTTCTATATTTTCATAAGAACCATGGGCATTTATAAACCATAAACTATTTTTGTCACCATTTCTCCAAAAAATATCAGAAATTCCATCACCATTAAAATCATTTTTAGTTTTATTTGTATATTTACTTGTAACAATATTAGTTGCATTTCCCACACTATCTATAGCTATAGCTTTAATAGTTTTTGTTTTTTCAACAATCATAGTAGTACTATATTTTGTGCTATTTTGTGTTGGAGTAGAACCATCTGTCGTATAATATATATCAAATGTATGAGAATCATTTGCTGTTATAGTCACACTATCTTGTACTCTTTTTATACGCAGATTTTTTGGAGCACTGTTATCCACTGAAAATGTAAGAGAAGATGGACTAGATTGCCATCTGTTTCCATTACTGCCTAGTAAATAAAATGTGTAAATACCATCTGTAAGATTCGATAAATCTAATTTTTTTGATATTGGCTGTAGTGCACTATATAATTGATTGTTTATTTTATATTTATAATAAGATACATTTGTACCAGCAATCGTAATAAAAGTTTTTTGACTATTCAACATATTTTTTTTAGTTGCAACAATAGTGCCATTTGCTACTTCATTTCCAAAAGTTGCATTAATTGTTGGTGGTGGTGGAGTTGGTGATGGTGATGGTGATGGTGGAGCTGTAATTGTAATAGTAGCACTACTGACTTGACTTTGTACATTGGCATTATCTATAACGATTGCCTTAATTGTTGTTGTACTTGTTATCGTAAAAGGAGCATTATACAGAGTACTTGAAGATGTAGGATTATTCCCACTTACTGTATAATATATTCTACCTGTTGTGCTACTAATTGTTATTGTTTTATTTGATGTATAGGAACCAGATGATGGTGATATTTGAGGTGCTTGTGGCGGTATAGCGACATTATATGTTGCATGAGATATACTACTTTTATTACCTGCATTATCATATGAGATTGCTTTAACAACCAAAGTACCATTATGTGCATTTGTGATTTGTAATGTATCACTTTGTATTGAATTTACAGTGGGGTCTGTTCCATCTATCGTATAGTATATTTTATCAGATCCATCAGCACTTAATGTAACTGTACCTGAACCTGTTAGAGAACTACCATCAGACAAAGAAAAAGTTAAATTCTGTGGTGGTGTATTATCTACAGTAAAGGTTAAAGTCGTAGCACTTGTCTCTTGTTGCCAGTTTGTACCATCATAACCAATGATAGATATAGTATGCTGTCCATCAGAAAGGGAAGAGATATCAATCTTTGTACTAACTTCTGTTTGTTCACTATATGCACCTGAATCAATTTTATATTTATAATGTGTTAATGAAGAAGAACCTGTTACACTTATCACTGATTTAATATTATCTGAACTACCATTATCATTTGTTGCAATAATATCTCCAGCAGATACTTCATCTCCAAACTGAGCGATATTTCCTGTTGTATTTATAGTAAAAGATGAAGATTTTACACTACTTTCATTGCCTGCAACATCAATAGCCATAGCTTTGATGGTTTTTGTTGAGTTAACTGAAATAGCTTCTGTATAAAGTGTACTAGAAGCTGTCGGTACAGTACCATCAAGTGTATAGTATATACTATATCCATGTAAATCTGAAGAACTAATAGTAACACTTTGCGAACTAGTATACGAACCACCATCAGGACTAATATTTGGTGTAGAAGGTGAAGTAGTATCAATTTTTATAGGACCAAAATGTGTAGTAGCTCCTATATCACCATTGGTAGCAAAAGGGGCAATATGAAAATAGTAATCTCCATCACCTTGAGATGCTGTTACATTTAATGTAGTTGCACTTTTAGCTAGTTGTGTGTTTCCACTATCCATAAGTGTATTGCTATTTTTATCAAGTTTATAATAATAACCATTTAATTCTGTACCATTTGTTGTAGATGGTTGACTCCATGAAAAGCCAATAGCAGTTACTTTGGAGGGGTTAGTTACATCATGTGTACTAGATGATACATTCACAGTATTAAATGCACCAAATAGTGTAGTATCCATCAAAAGTGTCAATAAAATTATTTGTAATATTTTAATTATTTTCATTCTAGCTCCTTTCTTTTTGTGTGCAGATATCTATTTTTATAGATATCTGCCAATAACTATTTATTAGTTTTTTGTTACGCTCAATGATACTTTATTTGTATCGTTATTAATTCCTGTTAAAATTATTGCTGTACCTGAATTATTATCATCAACTGGTACTGTCGCTTTATAACGAGTAAATGTAGTTTCACCAGTTGTTTCATTTCTATCCCTAGTACCAACACAAACTGCATATTTGTGACCATTGATAGCAGGTACAACATCAAAATTATAGTCATGGTTTTGTTTATTTGATAATGAACTGTTAGTATCTTTGATAACATCCCAAGTTGTATTGTTATCATTTACATCAAGTAAAAGTACATATATTTGTTTATTATCTCCCGCACTATTATTTATAACAGTACCACTGATAGTAACAAGCTCTGTTGGTTTTTGAAGTTGATAATCTGTAACATTGTTACTAATATTGACATCCTGAACAGTGATAAAATCATCACCATTCCATCCCCAATACTCTAGTGTATATATACCAGCTTGTAAACCTTTGATTTGGAAAGTCCCATCATCATTTACTTCAGCACTTCTTTGATCATTATCATTCCATGCTTGTATCCATCCAGCTTCGATATTTTCATCGCCTAAATTAACAGTACCTGATATAGATTTTAAATCTTCATTTGATGGGAGTGATATTGTATAAGACTGATTACTGCTTATCTCAACTTTATCAGCTCTATCCCAATCCCATACAAAATGTGTGATATTACTATCATTTGAGAGAACATCATTACCACTATTATTACCATCATTGATCAAACCACCTGGATGCTCTTGAGGATTGATGATTACTCTATAATTACCATCTGGAACTTTAATAGAAACCGTATTATTATAGGTTTCAGGACTTGTTGTCCAGTCAATATTGCTTTCAGTATACCACTCATCCGAATCTATTTTTTCTAAACTGATAAAAATCTCTTCATTATGTTCTAGGTTTTCAACATTAAATGAAATAGTTCTTAAAGTAGGAGGTTGTAATTCTCCAAAATCCAAATCACTATTTAATTCAAAGAGTGTACTACTTTTAGGTCCCCATACATCATTTGAACTAGACCAAGAATTTTGATCTGTAATAAGACTATCATCATTTCCATTAATTTGTTGATCAGATCCAAGATCAAATACATATCCTTCTTTCATATCAGATATATAGATACTTGCTCTATATTTAATATTACTTTTATATTTTACTGATAGTGCGATATTGACATTTCCACTTGAATCTGCTTGAAAATTATCCCATACTGTATCAAATTCACTACTTTTCCAAGCATTATCATCTGTTTGTTGCCACGAATCAATAAAAAAATCTATATTTTTATTTGCATACTCATTACCCAACTTCAATACTGCATTTATACTATGCCTATCATTTGGAAGTTCTAATGATAGATTTAAATCATCATTTATACTAAAACCATTTATATTTGGTTCCCAACTAATAGGATCAGTATCAGTACAAGTATAAAGACTATTTTTCCAATCATCACAGACAGAATCATTTTGCTTGCCAATCCAATATACATCTGATTTTAAACTATTAGTATCACTATCATAAAAATATGTACCTATACCCTCTATATATATTTCCATTTGATAGTCATCTCTTAATTTTAAATCTCTAAATACAACAGATGCCAAACCATTAGCATCAGAAGTTATAGTTTTAAACTGACCTATAGGTTCATTTGGAACATATATATTAATATTTATAGATTTATTTGTTCCAAGATTAGAAAGAGAAAGATTTAGATCATACAGCGTTGGCTGATAGATAGATATATCTCCAACAGACAAATCATCAGTAATATCAAATATAAATTGTTCACCATTATTCTCTTTAGGTGCCCAATATTTTTCATTTTCCAATGTATCATCATATAAATGGCTTTCTAAAGAAGTTCCATTTTCATCATATGGTATCCAAGTTACATCCATACTATTTACTGCTCTGTTTTGATTTGATACAATATAGTGATAAGAGTGTCTTACGTCATTATCATCAGTAGCATCATAATCAATTTGTAAAATGTATTTTCCCTCTTTGATATTTTTAAATGTAAATTGACCATTTTCATCAATCTGTGCATCATTACCATTATACGTGACAGGATTATAAATACGTATATTAATCCAGTTAATATTGTCTGGTAATTCTGATATATGTCCAGTAATAGTATATGATACAGGTGGAGTGTAGCTAGCAAAATTAATATTTCGTATTGTAACAGTTTCAGTTAGTGTTATTGCATCTATATTAGCGGGAACCCAATAATTATTCCCTCTATCTTGATCTGTCTTCTCTTCATAACTTACATCCATCTCATCAACAAAATCTTCACCATTTATGAAGTAACCCCTCCACCAACTATTTTCAGGATGATTTTCATCCCAGTGACTTTGATTTAGACGCATAAAGTAACCATCTGCACTACTTTCATTTGTACCTAAATTCAAGGAGTAACTACAACCATCATCACTACACATTACTGGAACACTTGTCACCCAGGCACCTGTTTTTGCATCAATAATCTCTATATATAAATTATTAGAGTTATCATTTAGATTAAAATTTGCAGGTACAGTAATATTGCCTTCAATTACATAAAAGTTGTTTCCAAAGTTAGATATATCTATATCAATGTTATTTATTGATGTATCAACTATAAAATAACCTACTTTATCAGGATTTGGTATAGACATATCATTACCTCTTGCAATCCAATCTATGCCGTTACTACTTACAAAAACGTCATCGTCACTAAATTGATGATCTCCTCCATCTTTTAGATACAATTCTTCTCTTTGATCATTACCATTTTCATTACCAGTAATTTTTTCTATATAGATAGAACAATTTGAATCATCTTTTGGAATCTTTAATTTAAAAGGATAACTATTATTTGTTCCTATTCTTGAGATATATGTTCTGTATCGTTTACCTGTTGTCATACTAATAGCTGTTATTGCAACAGTTTTCACACCTATCTGTTCTTGATTGTCATCCAAAATTGCACCTGGTACAAAATCTTCAGAAAGTATTACACTCCCAGATACTATCCACTTATCACTATCTAAATCGTTTAAATCCATATCTAAAGTTGTTTGAGAAGATTCAATATGTAATGGATTGACTTGTGGTAGCATAGGACCATTTGATTGCTCAATCCACTCTACTTCATTATATCCTTTGTAAGTATCTCTATTTTCATTATTTCCATTGATAGCATAATCATCGCCAAAATCTAAAAAAAACGATTCATGTATACCATCTATATCCATAATAATATTAACTACAACATCAATTGAGTCATTAATATCTAATCCCCCAAAATGTAATATGTATGAACCATCTGGATTAACATTAGCATTACCAAGCCAAGTACCATCTTGTTTAGAGAAAAGTTCAATATCTATTTTATTACAAAATGTATTGTTTTGGCACTCTTGTGTACTTGAGAGAGTAATATTTTGAGGTAGTATTACTGTTCCCCTTATAGTTGAAGAATTTTCTCCTTGACCATTATTTTGACCTTGATTACCATTAGTAGAATCAGGATGTAATATTTGGTTAATTTGGTCAATCAATGATTGAATCTGTGTAGCTTCATCATCTATTATACCATCTTCAACAAGTCCATTTATTTGACTGAACATATTTTCTACATTTGTTCTATCATCACCTACTAAGTCCATATTACTATATTCATTTTGTAACGCTGTAATCTGATCTGTCAATGAACTATTTGCTTCACCACCTTGATCTTGAGAATTAGTAGAGAAATCAAAGTCAGTCATATTTAAATCTATAATCTTATTAGAATAAGATGCTTGTGTGATACTAAGAGGTGTTGTATTATTAATGTTAGTTACTATTTGATTAGTTGTGAAATCATAATAATAAGTATTATGATTAATTATTGGTCTAATTTGTAAGTTCAATTGTTTTGTTTCATTTTCATCAACATGAGGCAAAAATAATTCATAATGATTACCACTATTTGATAAAAGAAAAGCGGTACCCCAATTTACATTTGAAGTATCAATTAAATCTATGAAAATTCCATTACACTCTGCTTTAGTATTATTATTTTCATCAAAACAATCCTGAGAATCACTTAAAGAAATACCATCTGGTAATATGATATTTCCACTAATTGTTGATTGATTGTTTCCTTGATCTGTTTCTTGGTTATTAACTGTTAAAAAGTTTTGTGCTTCTTCTTGGTTAAAAAACCAATAAACACCCTCTTGACAATTTACAATTGTAGTTAAATTACTTTCTGAACACACTTGTATCATGCTATCATTTTGATCGAATATTTTAAGATAAAAATCTGTATTTAAATCATCAAAACGTCTTACTATATAACCATTATCATCTACAGTATAATTAAAATCACTAAGAACGCTATCATTAATATAATGAGCTTGTTCAGTATCAAATAGTATAACATTTCTATTTAACCAAACACCATTTTCTATATCAAACTCCACTTGATAAAATGTACTTCCATTTAAGTCATCAACTGTAAATTGATTATTTTCAAATGCACCAAACAGACTAGATGATACACTCATAAAAATCAAAAACGATACTAAGACCTGTTTAATAAGATATTTTGTTTTCATTCTGCTCTCCTTTATATTTTCCTTCTAAATATTGTTTTTTCTGCATATACTTCAACATTTTAGTTTGATAATGCACTGCTTGACTATGTTGCAATCTTTTATAATGCTCATAAATATGAATATTTTTTTCTCTCATAGCTAATTTTTTAAACCTTGATTCCCTATTTTCCTTGATCCTTAATAATTTTGATTTAACACCTCCCTCTCTTATAAAATCTAATTTTTTTTGATAAGTCAAATAGCGACTATATAATGTTTCTTTAATTTGATAATCTATTTGTGAATGTTTTGTTAGATTAGTAATTTTTACTAAATTTTTACTCTTTTTATGTGTTTTCTTTTTTGGAATACTTCCAAGCTGTTGATAATTTTTATTTTGATAATTTTTTACAGAATATGATTTAAAATTATTTTGTTTATATGTAGGCATTGTTGATTGCTTAAATAAAAACATAAAACTAATCAACAAAAACAATATTATAAGAAAAAAGATTTTTTTATACATTTTAATAACCTATTTTATTTGATAACAAAATAATATCTTATAGTATAATTATTTTCAAGTACTAAAATATTTAATAATGTAATATTTAATAAGCAGTTAATTTCATATTATTTATAAATATACAATTAAATTTAATATATTAAATTTAATATAATTATTCATTCAATTATTTTACAAGGTATAAATCACATATGTATTTTACAATGCTACGATATGTAACATGGTTTATTATTTAAAAGTTTTTTTAATTTATTTATAAGTATATTTTTAAATAAAATGATTTTATCTAAGTAATATATATATTTTTATTTTAACTCTTGTTTTACTATTTGATAATCATTTATTTAAAATAAATAATTTAATTTTAAGACTTTTGTAATGAAAAGTTATGTTCAAACAATTTTTACTTCAAGCTCTAATGTTATACCAAAGTTTTCAAAAACTTTTTCTTTTGCTTTGTTAAGTAACTCTATAGTATCTTCAAATGTTGCATTTCCTAGATTAACTAAAAAGTTTGCATGGATTTGGCTAAATGCTGCGTCTCCTATGCGGTAGCCTTTCATGCCGACTGCTTCTATCAAGCGTCCTGCGTAGTCATTTGGTGGGTTTTTAAATGCTGATCCGGGGCTTGGGTCTTTTGGTTGGTTGGAACGCATTTTTGTAAAAAGTGCTAGTTTCTCACTGTCAAAACCCTTCTCTATCTCAAAAACTGCTTCATAGATGATATCATCAATTTTACTAAAACGATATCCATGTTCTATCTCATCTTTGTTGAGATATCCTTTTGAAGTTTTTACTTTTATGAGTTTATTAAATATCTCATCATCTTTCATCCCTGCATTCATGGCAACAAGACCACCTAAAGTACCTGGTAGTTTTCCTAGATATTCAAAGTTTTTGATATCATGTTTTTTGACAAATGAAAAGATTCTGCCACTTTTAGTAGCTCCACCGACAGTAAGTTCATTATCTTCTACGGCTATATAATCAAATTTTTTAGAGAGCATGGCAAGTGGTTTTGGAGTGTTTGAAATCAAAATGTTATTTGCACCGCCGATTATAAACTCATCTTCTCTTTTTGCTTCTCTTTTTTCTATCAAGCGAACATCGATAATGGGTCCGATTTTGATGGAGCTGTACTTTGAAAAATCAATCTTACGTGTCATTAAAATAAAAAAGAGGGAATCATGTTAATAAGTTTTGTTGTATATTCGATCATCATATTCATCATCCAAGGCATTGCAAAGATGATGATAGATACAACAATAAGTATTTTAGGAACAAAGGAGAGTGTCATCTCATTGATCTGTGTTGTAGCTTGAAAGATTGAGATCATCAAACCAGCTACCAAACCACCCATCAGCATAGGCAGTGAAAGATAAAGTGCTAGTTTAAAAGTTTCAACACCAAGTCCGATTAGTTTTGCTTCCAAAATATTCTCCTATGCAAATCTAAAATCTTTATACTCTGTGGGGATAAGCAAATCTCTTACTTTTAAAAGTTCTGGATAATATCCGTGTTCATAGCCTAATTCAAACAGTCTGTCAATCGCATCTAATTGCACATCACTCATGGTTATAGAGTTTTCATTTGCATAAAGGTCTAAGTATTTATCTAGCTTTTGTGCATCCACACGGATAAGATCACGCTGCAGTAGCATTTGGGAGAGTAATTTTTTATTTTTATGTGCTACCTCAACAGCTTTTGTTAATACTTCTTCATATTCTATAGCTCTTGTGATTGGTATAGAGCGTCGAACAGCCATACCACCAAGGGGTAAAGGCATATCTTTTCCACTTAACTCTTGCCAGATATCCCAAAGTTCACGCTCAACTTCTAAGCTATCATCAAATGTCAAAATACTTTCATGTATGAGTACACCTGCATCGACTTCTCCGCTTTTTACTGCATCTTCTATTTCCAAAAAGTTTTTGTAGATTACTCTTGCATCTGGGTAAGCTATCTTGAAAAGGAGTGCATTTGTTGTATATTTTCCACTCAGTGCTACTTTAAAATTTCTCTTTAGTTTAACTCCTTTTTTCTTGATCAGTTTTGGACCATAACCTTCGCCAAAACTGACTGCCGTTTTTAAAAGAGCATATTCATCTTTGATAAGAGGATATAAACCAAAACTGATAGCAGTGATATCATAATAGTTTTCTAATGCTTTTTCGTTAAGTGTTTCAATATCTAACGCTATATTGTCAAAAACTACATCTTCTAAACCTACCCAGCCAAATTTGATGGCATAAAACATGAAGATATCATCAGCGTCTGGGGAGTGTGCAACCGTTACTTTTTTCAAAAAGAGCCTTTATGGTTTTTTGGATATTTTAGCGAAAGTTTGGTTAGGAGTGTTTGGGAAGTTTGCAACGACGCAAAATAGCGTCGTTGTAGAGGTGGATTTTAATACAATCCGAATTTATTATCTTTTCTTTTAAACAATACTCTTGTTTTATCATCTTTGTCATTGAAGATCAAAAACTGTTTTTTACTTTCTTTGAGCATTTGCAATGCTTCATCTATCTCCAATGGTTTATAAAGATCCAGCTCCATAGGTACAATTTCATCTACATCTTCACCATGAGTATCTTCATCCATCAACTCTTCTATATTGACGTTTGCTATCTCACTTGGTTTGGTCACTCTATGATCTGTCATCTTATCATGATGTCTTCTTAGAACTTTTTGTGCTCTATCTACTGCCAGATCGATAGCAGCATAAACGTCTTTGTCTTTTTGTTTGATAACAACTGTATTTTTTTGTGGGAGGTTGATGGTAAACTCAACGGTATACCCTTTTTTGCCATTTTTCTCATCTGCTGAGACAACAACTCTGGTTGAGATTATGTCCAAGTTATACTTTTTCAAGGACTCTACTGCACTTTGGATATGTGCTTTGATTGCATCGGTTAATTCAAATTGTCTTCCGACTAAACTCATATTCATAATTCCCTCCTTAAATGGAATAAATACATTTGTAATTTTACAGGAAACTCAATTTGATTCTGGTTAAAAAATGAAGTTAACTCATGTTTTTGAAGATATCAGTATAAATAAACAATATATTTTACTCATTTCTCAAAGTAGAGAGAACATCAATTTGGGTTGCTTTTTTAGAAGGATAAAAAGCAGAAAGCAAGACAATCACCACCGCTCCGATGATAATAGAAACAAAATCTACCATAGAAAGATCTAATGGCAATTTACTAGTTCCATAAACATCAGCAGGTAATGTCACTATATCAAAATGTCCTAACACATATAAACCAACAAGCCCTAAAAATGTACCAAACAGTATCCCTGCTCCACCAATCACTGATCCAAGCCAGAAAAATGCTTTTTTGATTTCATCTTTACTAGCACCCAATGACAACAAAAGTGCAATCTCACGTCGTCTGTTCATGACTGTCATAAGAAGAGAACTGATAATATTTAAAGAAGCTACCAGGATAATCAACATCAAAACAATAAAAAGTGCCTTTTTCTCCATCGCCATAGCTGAAAATAGATTTCCATTTTGCTGCCACCAACCTACTGCTACCAAATATGTAGGGAGAAATTTTCTAATCTCTTTGATTTTTTCCATAGGTTTTGTACAACTAACATGAATACCATCATATTTATCACCTTTGACTTTCATCACTTTGGAAAGTCCTTTAAGAGTGGTGTAAATATAAGCATTGTCATACGCTTGCATTCCAGATTTAAAACTACCTTTATAAGCAAAACGTTTCATGATAGGCATGAGTGAGAATCCACCTGGTTGAGATTGTGTAAAAATCAGTGTTACTTTTTCATCTTTTTCTAGTAAGTAGTCATTGGCTATACCTGACCCTGTGATCATCTCAAAAGTACCGATATGCTTATCTTTAACTGCATCAGCAACTATGTGATTTATCTTTGCTTCTGCATCGAAATCAACACCAAATATAATAGCA
>JALSQA010000137.1 GCA_026985685.1 Campylobacterales bacterium
ACCCAAAAAGGAATACCCGCTTTTACAGAGATACCTCCACTTGTTACTGCATCGCTAATAGCTGCAAGTGGTCCAATAGCATTGGCAACATCATTGGCTCCGTGTGCAAAACTAAGCAAAGCTGCTGCAAATATTAGTGGTATAGTAAAGAGTGTATTGATACTTGAACGGTTGTTATCAGTTATTTTATTGTTTTTTGAAATAGAGTTTTTAACTATGAAAAATACTATCGCTGCTACAATCAATCCTATAATAAGAGCTACTAAAAATGTTGGTTTTTTAGTAAGTGGTAAGATATTAAAAATATTTGTATTGACAAATGCTACTATAGCAGGCCATATCTTTTTAAGACCTTTTAATACTAAATAAGTGACAAATGCCCAAGTCATGATAGAAACATAAAGAGGAACCCATTTCTTTGCAGCAGATACTTTATCTTCTTTGAAAACAATAGTTTTCTTGATTGCATATAAAAAGCCAGCAGCGATCATACCGCCAAGTAGTGGAGAAATGACCCAGGAAGCAACGATTTTTCCCATAGTACCCCAGGCAACTATTGAAAATCCAGCAGCTGCGATACCTGCACCCATCACACCACCTACGATAGAGTGAGTTGTAGAAACAGGAGCTTTAAAATAAGTAGCAAAGTTTAGCCAAAGTGCCGCCGCTAAAAGTGCCGCCATCATCGCCCAGATAAAGATATCTGTATGTCCTCCAAATGCAGAGATGTCAATAATACCTTTTTTTATAGTCTTTACAACATCACCACCTGCGATAAAGGCACCTCCTGCTTCAAAGATAGCAGCAATTGCAATAGCACCACCCATAGTCAGTGCCTTTGAACCAACAGCTGGACCGACATTATTGGCAACATCATTTGCACCAATATTCATCGCCATGTATGCTCCAAAAAGTGCAGCAATGGCTAAAAAAGTATTGTTTGGGATATCTCCTGAAGTTGAAAAACTATATAAAAGTACCAATGCCATAAATATTATGGCTACACCTATTTTTATAAAGTCTGAACCGCTTGCTTTTTGTGCTTTTTTCTCCATTTTTTTGAGTGTTTGAATCTCCATAAAATGCCTGCCTTTTGAATATAATTAGTAATAAAATAATATCGTTATATAGTTAAAAAGATGTAGTATTCTTGCCTGTGACTGGAGATATGTTATACTTTTATCATGATTAATATACCTTTGCCCAAAATTTTACTAACTATTTCAAAAGAACTTATAAAGCGTGATGCGAAAATGATTCTTGTGGGTGGTTGTGTACGTGATAGTTTTTTAGAAATTGGAATTAAAGATTATGATATTGAGGTTTATGGCTTAGGTACTTTAGAAGCGTTGGAAGAGATTTTACAGTCTTTTGGAAAAGTTAAGCTCGTTGGAAAAAGTTTTGGTATATTAAAATTTGTTTATGAGGGTAGGGAGTATGATTTTGCTTTTCCTAGAACAGAAGAGAAGATAGGAAAAGGGCATCGTGGTTTTAGTGTCTGTGTTGATGGTTTTTTAGAATTTAAAAAGGCTTCAAAACGACGGGATTTTACTATCAATGCTATTGGTTATGATGTTTGTACAAAGTCGATTTTAGATCCATTTGGTGGTAAAGAAGATTTAGAGAAAAAAATTTTACGTCATATAGATGATGATACTTTTGTAGAAGATCCTTTAAGAGTATACAGAGGTATACAATTTTGTGCACGTTTTGAATTGAAGATGGACAAAAGTACAAAACATTTATGTCAAAAGATGATTGAAAATGCTCTTTTAGAAGAACTTCCAAAAGAGCGTGTTTTTGAAGAGATAAAAAAGTTACTATTAAAAGCAGATAAACCTTCGATAGGTTGGAGATTATTAAAAGAGATGGGTGGATTTAAATATTTTCCTTCTTTAGAAAAATTATCTGATGAATTATTTCAAAAGAGTATGCATCGTGTAGATATGATGGCTTCTTTGGTAAAAGATTTTGATGAAAAAGAGGCTTTGATTTTGATGCTTAGTATATTATCTTTAGATCTTGAGAGTAAATGGGTAAAAGAATTTATATTTTCATTAACAAATGATTTAACTATTTTAAAATCTGTTGAAAGGATAGTATCAAATTTTTCAGATATAGATAAATTATCTGATGCTGAAGATATAGATGCTTTTGTAAGAGTTTTATCTACTAAAGTTATTATAAAAAGACTTATTTATATAGCAAAAGCCTTAAAACACCCAAATACATTACTTCTAGAATCTACTGCTAAAAAGCTTAATATATTAGAAAAAGCACCTATCCCTCTGATTGGAGGTAAAGATTTGTTAAAAATGGGATATAAGCCATCAAAAAAATTTAAAGTGATTATAGATCGTGTTTATAATTTACAACTTTTAGGAAAAATCCAGACTAAAGATGAAGCATTTTTATATTTAACTGAGTTTATGAAAGATAATGAAGTAGAGTAAATACTCTACTTCATTTTGGTGTAACTATTTGATATATTTTATAGTTAATGTATACTTTTTATCTTCAGTGTAAGTATGATCGCATCCTACTATGATTGATAAAATACCACATTTATTTGGAATTGTATATTTCCCATTTTCTTGACTCAAAAGTGTTGAACAATTTGATGTTAGAAAAAATGGTATATTATTACCATTAGCATCTGCAAGTGTAATTTCAAGTTTTGCATTTTTATCTTTTGGTATAAAACTATAGATATCAATATCCCAGTTTTTGTTTAAAGTACCATTAATCTTAACCGTTCGTGTATGATCAATTCCATTTAATTCATCTAATAATTCACCAGGACAAGTGATATTATCATGATCTTGTTGTTCGGTATACTCTATAACATCTCCATTATTTGTTGTACTGATTGCATTGACCTTGATAGTAATAGTGGCTTCATTAGAATCAGCTTTTCCATCATTTGCCTTAAATTTGATAGTATCTGTACCATTAAAATCATTAGATGGTGTGTATGTGGTACCATTTAATGTTCCATGACTAGGTTCTTGTGTAATTGTATAGTTTAAGTCATCACCATCAACATCTGTTGCACTTAGTGTGATATTGATAGAACTATTTTGATCTACGCTAAGAGTTTGATTTGTTGAAACAGGGGCATCATTTACAGAATTTACTGTAATATTTACAGTTGCTTCATTTGAATCAGCTTTTCCATCACTTGCCTTAAATTTGATAGTATCTGTACCATTAAAATCATTAGATGGTGTGTATGTACTACCATTTAATGTTCCATGACTTGGACCACTAATAATATTAAAGGTTAAAGTATCATTATCTTCATCACTACCGCTTAATGTTACTGTTACATTTGTATCTTCATCTGTTGTTATATTTAAATCTTCCACAACTGGAGCATGATTTTGTGGTTGTTGTGTATCTTGTGGAACTAATTTAATATTATCAATTAAAAGGATATTTTGTACGTCTCCATATACATTTACCCACATATAATCAATAGATGTTAGTTCAACACCTAATATATCTGATGCGTCTTGTTTGATATTTTGGGTAATACTTGTTAACTGCTTTGAAGTATCTCCAAGAACTTTATAAGTGTATCTACCCCAATCTTTCAATACTTTACCATCTTT
>JALSQA010000138.1 GCA_026985685.1 Campylobacterales bacterium
GTACATGAGCTGTGAGAAATTGTGCTGTACGTAGTTTGGTAATAGGGAAAAAACCTAAAATAAGCTGTGCATTTTTTGCTTTTGCTCCTGCTTCTACTTTTGCTTTTTCAAAAAGTTCCAACAAAAGCCTGGCATTTTCTCCACTATAAACAGGTTGAGTAATAATTGCCATCGCATCATGTTCTAATTTGAGACGCATCTTCTTTTGCAGATTTTTTGGATTTTTAGCAAAAGCATTAGATACAGCAAAAGGAAAGATACTCTTTGGACGCACTTCTAGTGGTTTACCCGCATAATCTATACCGCCATTAAAACATTTGATGATATCAAGCAAAAGTGTGGAATTTCCTTCAAAAACTCCTTTTGCAGAGGGTTGATCACTCATTGAAGCGGGATCCCCTGTCAATGCCAGAATAGCTCTTATATCAAACTCATTTGCTCCTAAAAGTCCAGATTGGAGAGCTATTTTATTGCGATCTCTCATCGAAATTGTTGCAAGTGCTGGTTTATTAAAAGCACTTTGTATTTTCAAAGAAGCAAATAAAGCACTATATTTCATCTTCGCAAGTGGTGAATCTGTCACACTAAAACCATCTACTTTTTTATCTAATCCAAGCTCTCTGATACGTTCAATCACAGGCATAAAAGTTGCGGAGTGTTTTGGTGTCGTCTCTAGTGTCAAAAAAGAGTCATTTTGTAATTTATTTATAAAGTCTTTGAACATTAAATTTACTTCTTCTTTAATTTTTTATTTAATTTGATATTATATCTAAAATTTTTAAAGGATAATGATGAAACTATGTGTATTTGATTTTGATTCTACTTTGATGGATGGTGAAACGATAGATTTTTTAGCAAAACCACTAGGACTTGGTGAAAAAATCGCTGAAATTACAGAACGTACAATGCAAGGTGAACTTGATTTTTTTGAAAGTCTTACTACAAGGGTTACCCTACTAAGAGGTTTACAAGAGGAAAAAGTAAATGAAATCTGCCACAATTTACCATATATGCCAGGTGCGAAAGAGACAATAAGCCAATTGAAACAACGAGATTACAAGGTCGTTGTTTTTAGTGGTGGTTTTAGAAATGCCACATCTTATGCAAAAGATATTTTAGGATTTGATGCTGATTTTTCAAACACACTTCATGTAAAAGATGGATTGCTTAGTGGCTTAGTTGGTGGAGAAATGATGTTTGACCACTCAAAAGGAGATATGCTACAACGTATCCAAACTCTCTTGGGTATCACAAAAGATGAAACTATAGCAGTAGGAGATGGTGCAAATGATCGTTCAATGTTCGCTCATGCATCTAAAAGAGTCGCTTTTTGTGCAAAAGACATTCTTAAAAAAGAAGCAAATATCATCATTGATACCAAAGACTTAACCCAACTTTTAGGAGAAATATAATGTACATAGAAGAATCAAATTTTTCACTATGGTGTGATTTTGTTGAAAGAGATTTTTTGCAAACTGGCTTAAAAGAACTTATCGATACAAATATCGTAAACGGAGCTACAAGTAACCCAGCAATATTTAAAAATGCTTTTTTAACATCACCTGCATACAAAGAAGATATCTCAAAGCTTAAAGGTAAATCACCAAAAGAGATTTATGAAACATTAGCAATCAAAGATATTCAAATTGCAGCAGACTTACTAAGAACCTCTTATGATAGTGGAGATGATGGATTTATAAGTATTGAAGTTGATCCTGCATTATGTGATGACGCTAATGCAACTATAGAAGAAGGTAAACGTCTGTTTGCCACTATTAATCGACCAAATGTCATGATCAAAATACCAGCTACAAAAGCTGGATATCAAGCAATGCAAGAGCTTTTAACATCTGGAATTAATGTAAATGCAACACTGATATTTTCACCACAACAAGCAAAAAATTGTCTAAAAGCATTTCAACAGGCAAATGCAAATCTTGATAATAAACAAAAACTACCTCAGGCAGTCATAAGTATATTTGTTAGTAGATTTGATCGTAAGATGGATTCTGTTTTTAAACAAAAAAATATACAAACAGGATTACTTGGTATATACAATGCAACTCGTATTTATCATGATATTATAAATTCAAAATTGCCAAATGTCAGAACACTTTTTGCTAGTACTGGTGTCAAAGGTGATGATCTTCCAAAAGCATACTATATGACTGAACTTCTTTATGAAAATTCTATCAATACTGCTCCACTTGATACAATTGATGCTTTTATACAAACAAAAATAAAAGAGAGTAAAACTCCTGTTGAAATAACTAAAATAGATCAATTTTTTGACGATTTAAAAGATAATGATATAAATCTCGAAAAAATCTATGATGAATTGCTAACAGAAGGTTTAAGTGCCTTTAAAGAAGCTTTCAAGGAGATTTTAAACACTCTCAAAGGATAACTAAATATGAGCCAACTTGATACAAATCTAAAAAAAGAAGCTGCATTTGATGCAAGAGAACTTGATTATAAAATGACTGAAAAACTCAAATTTTATCTAAAAGGTCTGATCAAATATGGAGGTAGTGATCTTCATATAAAAAGTAGCTCTAAATTTAGAGGACGTATCAATGGTGAAATGATACCTCTTTCTGATGAGATATTATCTCATGAAGATGGAATTGCACTTGCAAAAGAGCTTTTGAGAAGTCGCTTTGAAGAACTTATCGAAAACAAAAGTGTTGATTTTAACTTTAAACTTGATGAAAAATATCGTTTCCGTGGAAATATATTTTTTCAAACTGATGGTGTATCTGCGGTGTTTCGTGTTATTCCTGTTTCAATTCCTTCTATGGAAGAATTAAAACTTCCAACAAGTGTTCAAAAAATAACTACCCTAAAAAGGGGTTTGGTTTTAGTCACTGGTCCTACAGGTAGTGGTAAATCAACAACACTAGCTTCTATCATAAATGAGATAAACAAAACACAAAGAAAACATATTATCACTATTGAAGACCCTGTCGAATTTGTATACAAAGATGAAAGTTCATTGATAAATCAACGAGCCATAGGACAAGATGCCCTGGATTTTTCTACAGCCCTAAGAGCTGCACTTCGTGAAGATCCAGATATTATACTAGTCGGTGAGATGCGTGATATGGAGACAATAGAAACAGCAATGCATGCAGCAGAGACTGGTCACTTGGTACTATCTACCTTGCATACTGTTGATGCAAAAGATACAATCAATAGAATCATCGGTACATTTCCAGGAAATGAACAAAACAAAATACGTATGTCCCTAGCAGCCACACTGCAGGGTGTACTATCACAAAGACTTGTAAAAACAAAAGACAACAAAAGGGCGGCTGCTATTGAAATACTATATAAAAATGCACGTATAGAATCTCTTATATCAGACTCGAGAGACAGTGAAATAACAGATGCAATCGCTGAGGGTAAAGATATCTATGGTATGCAGACATTTGATCAGGCTCTTTTAGATTTATATAGTCGTGGTATCATCGATGAAAATGAAGCATTGGTAAATGCGTCTAACAGAGGTGATTTGAAAATGCAAATTGATAATTTTAATAACGCATATCAACAAACACAAAGTGTCGAAGATGCGATGATAGACTTAAAAGTAGAAGAACCAG
>JALSQA010000139.1 GCA_026985685.1 Campylobacterales bacterium
TGATAAAAAATTATTTTCACTGTTTACCACTTTTAAATGGTGAAATTTTGAGATAAAGTGAAGATTTGCATTTCTTTTCATAGCTCCTGGCAAAAGAGCAGACTCTACTAAAATCTGAAAACCATTGCAAATACCCAAAACTTTACCACCATCATTTGCATAGTCTATAACTGCTTTCATGATAGGCGAAAATCTCGCGATAGAACCACTTCTTAGTGCATCTCCATAACTGAATCCACCAGGAAGGATAACTAAGTTAGTATCTTTTGGTAAATTCTCTTCTTTATGCCAGACAAAAACACTCTCACTTCCCATCAATGTACAGGCATATTGTGTATCGTAGTCACAATTTGTGCCGGGAAATACAACAATAGCTGTTTTCATGAGATAATCTCAATCGTATAATCTTCGATAACGGTATTAGCAAGGAGAGCTTCACACATTTTTTTTACTTCATCATTTGCTTTAGCTTTGTCATCTTGTTTTAATTCTATGATGATTTGTTTACCGATTCTGACATTTTCAACATCATCAAAACCAAGAGCACCCAATGCATGATGTACTGCTTTACCCTGTGGATCTAGCACACCTTGTTTGAGTTGAATATTTACAATTGCTTTCATGTTATTTTTCCTCTAAAATTCTTTTTAAGACTTCTTCATAAGCGACTTTGACACTACCTAGATTTTGACGAAATCTGTCTTTATCCATTTTCTCACCTGAATCCATATCCCAAAATCTGCAGCTATCAGGGCTTATTTCATCACTAAGTAAGATATTACCATCTTTGTCTTTACCAAATTCTACTTTAAAATCGATAAGATTCAAACGTCTTTTGGCAAAAAAATCTTTTAATACGCTATTGATTTTTTTTGCTTTTTGTCGTAAGATTTCTAACTCATCTCTTTTTTGAACCAAATTTAGTAACATACAGTGATCATCACAGATGATTGGATCATTAAGATCATCATCTTTCAAATAAAATTCAACCAAAACAAAAGGAAGCTCTAATCCATCTTTTATACCTAAACGCTTTGATAAAGATCCAGTAGCTGTATTTCTAACAACTACTTCGATAGGAATGATATCTACTTTTTTTACTAATTGGTGATTTTGATCTAATGTTTCTACAAGATGTGTGGCTATACCTTCTTTTTCTAAAAGATCAAATAGATGTGTACTTATTTGGCAATTAAGAGCACCTTTACCACTCTCTAATCCTTTTTTCTGTGCATTAAAAGCAGTTAAATCATCTTTAAACTCAGAGATGAGCAAATTGTCATCATCGCAGGTATATAATTTTTTTGCTTTTCCTTCGTATAAAAGTTCTCTTTTTTCCATCTCTATTTTCCTGTTTTAAATGCTTTGGTAATTTTTAAAACTTTAAGTGTATCTACTGCTGTTTTTAGTTGATTGTCTTTTAAAAGGTCATCAGCTGAGATGATTTTTTTATCTTTTTTCGTATCATCTTTTTTACTCTCTTTTTTCTTTTTCTTACCATCAATCTTCTCTAACTCTACACTTAAGTGTTTTTTCAACTCTCTCTCTTTGATTGAGAAATCATCTTTGACAACTTTTACTTCTCCTGGATAAACTTCTATATCAGGTGTAACGCCTTTTGCCTGGATAGTTCTTCCACTTGGTAGATAATATCTTGCAACAGTCAATCGAAGAGCTTCTTCGTGACCTATTGGCATGATTACTTGTACACTACCTTTACCAAATGTTTTTTGTCCTATTAAAATAGCACGTTTATCATCTTGTAAAGCACCACTTACAATTTCACTTGCACTTGCACTACCGCCATTTACAAGTACAACCAATGGTATATCTTTATATGTTCCAGCTTTTGTGGCACGATAGATTTGGTTTTCATTTTTTACTCTACCTTTTTGAGAAACGATAATACCCTCATCTACAAATAGATTTACCAAACCTACAGCTTGATTTAAAAGTCCTCCTGGGTTATTACGAAGGTCAAGAACTATACCACCGATTTTTCCTTTATGCTTTTGCAGGGCTGCTTTTACATCTCTTACTACTTTTTTATCAAAACTAGTTACACGTAAATATAAAAGATTTGTTCCTTCGATTGTTTTACTATAAACTGAATCTATTTTGATTATATCTCTTATGATTTTTATTACCAATGGTTTAGGAGTATCTTTTCTGACAATTGTTAATTCGATAGGAGTTCCTGGTTTACCTCTCATGATAGATACTGCTTCATCAATTGTCATGTTAAGGGTTGATTTGTCATTGATCTTTAAGATAATATCTTCTGATTTTAATCCAGCTTTATCAGCAGGAGTACCTTCTATAGGAGATATCACAGTCAATGCTCCATCTCTCATACCAACTGTAATACCCAAACCGCCAAATTCACCTTCAGTCTGTACTTTCATGTCTTTGAATTTTTTGGCATCCATAAAAGAAGAGTGCGCATCAAGGTTTGCTAATAATCCTTCTAATGATTTATTGACAAGGTCTGTAATATTTGTCTCATCTACATAAAACTGCTCTACACTTTGGATTACTTTTGTATATTTTGCCAAAGCATTTAAACGATCTTGACTGATTCTTGTATGCATTGAGGCAGTACTTTTGGCTACCATAGGTGTATTTAAAATCATGACTGCACTTGCTAGGGTTGTCAAAAACCCCATCGCTGCTAATTTTGTGTTTTTCATTCGCTATTATCTCTCCATAGGTAAGTTAGTTGATGCATTTTAGTAAAGTTTATCTAAAAAAGCTCTTTTAGAGTGTGACAACTTTGATCTCTGCAATTTCTCGAAAAGCTTTATATATAGAAGCAATAAGATTTTTACGATTATTTTTAATAGCTTCGTCTTCAACATTAACCATTACAGTGTCAAAAAAGTTATCAATTTGTGGTTTTAGTGAAAAAAGTGCTTCTAACTGTTCTTCATATGATCCATAATCTTTCTTTGAAATATCAGTAAATTTTTCAAACAAGACTTTTTCCGCATCATGATCCAAAAGTTTTTCATCTACAGTCAAATCATTATCCAAATCAATATCTTTAACGATATTTGCTACCCTTTTAAAGGTTGATGATATCTCTTTGAAATTATCCGATTCGACTATCGTTTTAAGTGCCTGTATCTTTTTTGTTATTTGATTTATGTCACGTTCTCCACTTTGTAAAACAGCCTGAATTACTGATGCATTTGCATCAAAATAGTGAAGAAGTCTATCTATAAAAAAGTTTTCTAATTTTTCTTGATCTACACCTTCATACCTTGATGCTAATATCTCTAAATCTTTATGAATATCAAAATCAAATCCATATTTTTGAATAATTTTTACAATACCAACAACTCCACGACGAAGTCCAAACGGATCTTTTGTTCCTGTAGGAATTTTATTAGCAGCAAAAAGAGAAAGAATGGTATCTAGTTTATTGCTCATGGCAACAACAGCAGAAAATGAATTGGACGGTAAAAGACTATCTTCTCCATCTGGGAGATATTGCTCTTTTAGTGCTAAGCAAAGTTTTTCATCTTCACCAGCTATTTTTGCATAATAGTATCCCATTATTCCCTCTAACTCTGTAAATTCATAAACCATATCTG
>JALSQA010000140.1 GCA_026985685.1 Campylobacterales bacterium
AAAAAATATATGTCAAGTACCATATTATATGAAGTAGATGGATTTATGATTAGAGGAAATATAGCAGTTGATGATGTTGTTTTATTTACAACAAATAAAAATCCTGTAACAGTTATCAATAACTCTCAAAATACTCAAACACCAGATACAGGAAACACAACTACACAGACTAATAATCAAACAAACAACCAAAATAATACCAATTCAAATATCAGCACAACAGGGCAAAATCAAAATAATTCTTCATCACAAAACAGTACAACTTCAAATGAAAATACACAAGACAAAACAGTACAAATTAGTCAAACTATTTATGAAGATGGAACAAATGTCAATGATTGGCATCATTATGAAAAAGATGAAGCTAAAATATATACTCAAAACCATAAGCTTATCATAAAAAATAGTGGTGGTAATTTTGGTTCATCCAGGTCAATACTTTATGCAAATGATAGTTTATGGCAAAATGATTCACAGTTTGTAGCAGTATGGGAATTGGAAAGTAGTGGTAATTATGAGATGTTGTATGATGTTCAGACAAAAGATAATGGAAAAGTTTATATAGTTTATACAAATACATTGCCTAATGTAGATAATGCTCACTGGAATCAAAATACAGGCGAATGGGAAGACAATGATGGCAATACGCTTGGCTGGAGTAAATATGTATATATAATTTTGCCTGATTCTGCTGATGGTGATATGCATAAATATAGTAGAGATCTAAATGAGGATTTACATAGTGTAGATGCTTTTTCTAATGATCAAATAGAACTTGTGCAAAAGCTGCATCTTAATAACAATGAACCAGATAATAGCGTTGTAATAAATAAAATAGCTTTACAGTCTACTACATCTAATACAACACAAAATAATAATACATCAAACAATAATCAAGTTGAACAAACACAACAGCCAAAACATGAGAATATAAATAATAGTGACCTATCTACTATTAAAAATCTTATCCATAATGCAGTTAATTTTGGGGATGTTCACTATTTTGTTGTTGGTGATGATACCAGAAATGGTATAGCTGAAGGTGGCTATATATTTAGTACACAAAGAGATAATCTTCCAAATATTGGAGTTTTCAATATCGCTGATATTGGATTATCATTGGCAAAATGGAGTAATGAAAATTTAAATGAGTATAATGACTATAATTATAATTTTAAAGACACAGCACTAAAAAAGATACCCCTGGGAAATGCACAAGATGATACGCTTGGTGGAAATCATACAATCGTTGAGATATCTTTAGGTGTAGAAGATGCTATTGCAGGAGAGAGTAAAGAGCAAATTAAAAATTATTTACGAAAAAGTATAGATGGTTTACTTGGATATAAACCACGTACAAAAATATTACTTATTGCTCCTTATATGCCAAAGGGTATAGCTGGTGATAATGGATCTATTTCAAAAGCTAATTCAGTCTTAAAAGTAGTACAGGCATATCGTGAAATCGCTACTGAAAAAAACTTACCTCTTATTGATTTGTCAAGTGCTTTTGATTTTCAGATATCAGATTTTCAGGCAAGTGATGTTGCAGGAGGTTTAAATTCGATAGGTTTTTACCTTCATTTAACTCCTGATAATCAAAGAAAAGTTGGAAACTATATTTCAAACTTAATAAAATAATCATTTTTTAGCCCATAAAAGCTTTTTAAGGGCTAAAAAATGAAAAATATTATCTTTTTTTGGCTATTATTTCGTAAAATAATAGGAGTTTTTATGAAACACAACGAAATAAAAGAGTTAATATCTATATTTGATGAAAGCGATATTACAAAATTAAAGATAAATGATAAAGAATTTTCTATAACCTTGGAAAAAGGAACATTGAATGTATCTGCACCTATCAATACATCTCCTGTAGTTGAGACAGTAGCACCTGTAGCTGTTTCAACAAATACAGTAGAATATTTACCACCAGAAGATGTAAAGAGTGTAGGTGATACGATTAATTCTCCAATGGTAGGTACTTTTTATATCGCTCCTGGACCTGGAGCTGCTCCATTTGTTAAGGCAGGAGATACAGTTACAAAAGGTCAAACAGTGGCAATTGTTGAAGCGATGAAAATCATGAATGAAATAGAAGCAGAGTTTGATTGTAAAATTATAAAAGTATTGATTGAAGATGGACAGCCTGTTGAATTTGGCACACCATTATTTGAAGTGGAGAAACTTTAATGGCTATTGAAAAAATCTTGATTGCAAATCGTGGTGAGATAGCCTTACGTGCGATTCGTACAATCAAAGAGATGGGCAAACAAGCTATCGCTGTTTATTCACAGGCAGATAAAGATGCACTATATCTTCAGTATGCAGATGCTTCTATTTGTATTGGGAAAGATCGCTCAGATCAAAGTTATCTAAATATTCCTGCAATTATTTCAGCTGCGGAAGTTAGTGGCTGTGATGCAATATTTCCAGGATATGGATTTTTAAGCGAAAACCAGGATTTTGTAGAGATTTGTAAATATCATGATATAAAATTTATAGGTCCTGATGTTGCTGTTATGCAATTGATGAGTGATAAATCAAAAGCAAAAGATGTCATGAAAAAAGCTGGAGTTCCAGTTATCCCTGGAAGTGAAGGTGCTATAGAAAATGCACAACAGGCAAAAGAGTTAGCAAACGAGATGGGATATCCTGTGATTGTTAAAGCGTCTGCTGGTGGTGGTGGTCGTGGTATGCGAAAAATAGATAGTGAAGATGAGGTAGAAAATGCATTTTTAGCAGCTTCTTCTGAAGCTTTGAGTGCATTTGGTGATGGTACGATGTATATGGAAAAATTCATAGAAAATCCTCGTCATGTGGAAGTTCAAGTGATTGCAGATCAACATGGAAATGTAGTGCATTTGGGTGAGCGTGATTGTTCTTTGCAAAGAAGACATCAAAAGCTTATCGAAGAATCTCCCGCTATTGTACTTAACGATGAAAAAAGAGAAGCACTTCATCAAGCAGCAGTCAATGCAACAAAATATATCAAATATGAAAATGCAGGTACGTTTGAATTTTTGGTAGACAAACATGGTGATTTTTACTTCATGGAGATGAATACACGATTACAAGTAGAGCATCCTGTGAGCGAAATGGTCAGTGGTGTTGATATTATAGAGTGGATGATTCGTGTAGCTGAGGGTGAAAAACTTTTTGATCAAAAAAGCATAAATTTACAAGGACACGCTATAGAGTGCAGAATTACAGCAGAAGATCCTGTAAAATTTATTCCAAGTCCAGGAAAAATTACAAAATGGATTGTACCAGGGGGCAGAAATGTTCGTGTAGATTCGCATGCTTATCAAGATTATACAGTACCTCAATATTATGATTCTATGATAGGAAAACTTATCGTCTGGGATGAAAATAGAGATCGTGCTATTACTAAGATGAAAGAAGCTTTGCGTGAATTTCAGGTAGAAGGCATAAAAACAGTTATAGATTTTCACATCAACATGATGGATAACAAAGACTTTCAAACAAATAATTTTGATACAAATTATCTTTCTTAATAGTTAAAAAGTTAGTTTATTTATTAAACTAGCTTTTTCTTACATGACTCAAAAATCCTTTT
>JALSQA010000141.1 GCA_026985685.1 Campylobacterales bacterium
TGACAATATCTTTTCATCTGTATTTACCGAACTTTGTACCGAACTTTTTACCGAACTTTTAACACTCTCTAAAATAACTTCCAGCATAAACTCAACAAATGGTGTGCTTTCCCCAAGTGCACCTGCATTTTCAAGTGCTTCATAGTAGCGTTTTTGATGGTCTCTTATGATGCTCTCTGTAGGCAAAGACGAAAAAACTTTTTTCCAGTGATACAAAATAACACTCTGCCAAAGCCTGCCTATACGCCCGTTACCATCGCTAAATGGGTGTATAAACTCAAACTCATAGTGAAATATGCACGACTTTATAAGTGGATGTTCATCACTTGAGCCAAGCCAGGAAAAAAGTTGCCCCATCAGCTCTGGGACAACCCCATGTGGTGGTGCAACATGACTTACTCCCTCTTTGCTTCCTACTCCAACATTGACAGATCTGAAATTTCCAGCATTTTTAAGTATGCCATTCATGAGGATCTTGTGTGCTTTTAGCAGATCGTCAAGACTATGTGGATCATAATTCTCAAACTCTTTGTAAGCATCTATAGCACCCTCGGCTTCTGCTACTTCAAGCATAGTTCCTAGTACTCGTTTACCTTCAAGTATAGCTGTGATCTTTTCTTCACCTAAAAAGTTACCCTCTATTTCTAAAGTACCTGCCAATGTTTTTATTCGGTTTATCTTGCGAAGCTTTGGTGTGATGATGTGCTGTTTAGAAACCTCTATTTTTGTCAGCTCTTCACTGATATCAGATATCAGATTGACCATTTTTGTGGTGATGGTGTAAGGTGGGTTATAGCTACTCATGAAACATCAACCTTTTAAACTCTTCCTCTATTAACTTCACTTTAAAGTGCTCTTTATCTTTTTTGTAGCATCTCAGACATAATAAAACATCACAAGGTATCTTGGAAAGATAGTAAATAAAATTTTTCAAACTTTAATACCTTTTGATTATTTTTTCTATCAACAATTATACTCTTCTTAAATAAAAACATTCATTCCCATACTTTGACTGCCGATATAGTTAAAAAGGAGTTCTCATGTTTAGTATTTCACAAAACTCATATCAAATGCAAGGCTTTGATTTTTCGATGCAGACTTCATCGGGTGATAAAATAGACCTATCAATGTATAGTTCAAAACAGAGCGATATCTCAATGCAAAAAGATAAAAATATTTCACAAATGAACCTCTCACTCAAGGAGGAGTTTGGTTACAGTTTTTCGTATAGTGGAAATGGCATAGATGAACAGGACAAAAAAGAGATACAAGAAGCCCTAAAAAAGATAGAACCGTTTTTATCAGTATTTGGAGGTGACAAAACCGACCTACCCCAATCCCAAAAAACCAATCTAGCTTTCGATATGAATAACCTGCTGCCAAAACCAAAAGACGAAAACCACAAAAATTTCATCAAAGATTCTGTTATAGACAAAATGGATGAGATGTTAAAAGCTTTTGATGCAGTAGATGAGATGACCAAACTCGCCAAAGATGTATTTGACGAGCTATCAAGACAGATGGAGGAGTTGAGGGTTTATGCGTAAAAAGTTTTTCCAAAATAGATCATGATCGGTGTAATTTGCATTTTCTTCGGCAAACATGATACGATTTTTTACCTCTTCTTTACTATCCACAAAAAAATCAAAACGACTCTCTTTAATCTCTATTTTCTCAACAATACCCTCTTTTAAAGATTCTAAATACTCTAAAAAGAACGCCTCTTTTTCTTCGGATATTTGTAACTCTATACGCATAAACATCGCCTTTTTTCTTTATTATACCAAAATTTAAAAACTTATGTTTTATAAAATTACGCTTGTCCACCCTCTTCTTGTTGCTGCTTTTCGATCTCTTTTCGTACCATATCCATATCGAGTTCTTTTACCTGTTTTAAGATGTCATGTAGTGCCTCCTCTGGTAAAAGACCTGGTTGTGCAAATATACCTATTCCCTCTCTTAATATAACTGTTGTAGGAATTGATTGAATCTGAAAATAACCACCGAGTTCTTGCTGTTCTTCTGTATTTACCTTTCCAAACACAATATCTGGATACTCATCAGAAACCTTCTCAAAAATCGGTCCAAATTGCTTACAAGGACCACACCACGGTGCCCAAAAGTCAATAATCACTATATCATTCTCCGCTACAGTTGCATCAAAATTCTCTTTAGTAAGTTCTACAGTCGCCATAATTTTCCTTTATTTTTTTTATTAACTCTTAGTATAGCATATCAGACATCAATAAAAAACAAAAGCTAAAAAAATAGAAATTTTTTCTTTTTCTCATACGTCACTATAAGCTTAGCCTCGGTTATAATATGCCCTTTCATTGCTTTTTCTATTTCTACCCTCTCTAACGAAGCTGGTTTTAAATACTCTATATCAAGGGCATAAAGTACAAAAGTATAATGATGTAACCCACTACCTTTAGGAGGACAAGGAGCTACATAAGCGTTTTGATGATTTGAACTTTTAGCTATTTTGGCATTGTTTAGTACTTCACCCTCTTCAATAGAGTGAATCTCTTTGGGTATATCATAGATTATCCAATGATCATATGTACCACTAACTGCATCAGGATCATCGAAAATCAACACAAAACTCTGTGTACCCTCAGGAACATCTTCCCAAAAAAGAGCAGGAGAGATACCATCACCATCACAGGTAAATTTAACAGGCATCACTTCACCATCTCTAAAACTTTTACTTTTTAATTTCATGCTATTTCCTCCTTGTATATATCTAAACATGAGGATGCGATGTAGCATCCAAAGCCAAAATACCCATACCAAGCCTCCAATAAATCTTTTTGATTTTCGATCATCAATCTCTCTATCTTTTTTAACTCTTTAGCAGAAAAACATATATTAGACATTAGCTCCTACCACCTGCCCCAAAGCAATCCCTCCATCATTGGGCGGTATCTCATGAGAGATCACGACATCAGGGATCTTCTCCATGATCAGCTCTACCAGCACACGGTTTTGAAACACACCTCCGCTCAGAACGATGGGAAGATCATACTCTCCTGCTATCATGAGAATCATCTCAACGATGGTGTTGAAAAATTTCGATACGGCAACGGTACTGTCTGTCTCTCTCATAATCTCTTCTATCATCGGCAGGATATCGATCTCATCATCGTAGAAAAAAACGGGATAGCTATGCGTGATCTTTTTATCATAAAGCTCTTCAAGCCTCATGCCACTCTCCCCCTCGAAACTCATCTCTTGACATACACCCGTCAGTGAAGCCACAGCATCGAATAGTCTGCCCATCGAAGAGCTAAGTGGTGCGTTGAGTCCTTTTTGCCACATGAGATATAGGTTTTTTAGTTCATTTTGGCTAAACGCTTTTGTTGTGGGGTTTTGCAGACTCAGGGCTTTTTCACCGTATCGATCAAACAGCAAGCTCAAGGCAACTCTTTTTGGTTCTTTGATCGCTTTAGCTCCACCAAGGAGTTTAAAATATTTCAGATGTGCCACCCTCTCAAATCCTCCATACTCACAAAGCAAAAACTCCCCGCCCCAGAGATTGCCGTCCTCCCCATACCCAGTTCCATCAAACGCCACGCC
>JALSQA010000142.1 GCA_026985685.1 Campylobacterales bacterium
AAAGATTTGAAATTATCACTTTATATGAATTATATGGATATTTTGTTAATATATATAAAATATATTCTCATAAGGTTAGATAATTTGTTTTTCTTAAAAATTCTATTTTTCTTTTGTCTGTCGATCTCTATGCTTGATGCAAAAGTTTATAAAAATTTAGAATTTACAGGAAGTGGTGTAGATAGTGTTATTGGTGAGTTTAGCGGTGATAAACTATATAGTGTCATTGGTAAACCTTTTCCTCCTTTTTATGCATTTTGGCGTAGTGATCCTACATTTGAGAGTGATGATTTGCCAAGTTATGAGAGTAAACTTAAAGATTATTATGAATCACTTGGCTATTTTAAAGCGACTATCACTTCAAAGATCAAAGATCAGAAGATTATTATCAAAATCGATAAAAACGAACCTATAAAGATTAGTTCACTTCATGTTGCACCTGATACAAATTATACAAAACTTACAGGCTTTAAAAAGGGTGATATTTTTCGTACAGATAGATTTAAAAAATCAAAAGAGAATATCACTCGCTACATGATGGAAAATGCACATCCAAAGTATGCTTTTGATGCCAAGGCTTATGTGCATTTGGATAGTTATAATGTTGATTTGGATTATCATGTTGATGAAAATAGAACTTGTTATATCGCTGATACGACTATATCTGGGCAGGGTGATGTTAAAAAAGAGATTATAGAAGATGCTATAGAGTATAAAAAGGGTGAAAAGTTTGATATAAGAAAACTTGAAAAAACTTATGACAATATTTATGAATATGGGATTTATGATTATATCGCTGTTGAACCAAAACTTGATCAAAATTCTACAAATATTCCTCTCTCAATCGCACTTAAAACAGGTCAGACAAAATTCTTGAAGACCAATATCGGGTATAGTACGGATTTGGGGGCCAGAGGTGGTATCTCATGGACGGATAAAAACTTTTTTGGTAATTTAAAAGTGCTTGATTTGGGTATACAGGTCAATAAAATCGGTTATGAAGCTCATGCTATGTATTATGATCCTCGTATAATGTTGCCATATTTTGGCAAGATTACACTCAAAGATGAGTTAAAATATTATATGCACAATTATGACTCTTTTAAAGAGAAAGTTTTAGAAAACCGTTTTACTCTTGGTAAGATTTTTGTGGGACTGGAGCACTATTTTGGTATTTTAACAGAAGTTAGTACTATCAAGCCAAAAATATCTGGTTTTGATGATGATGACGGTAATTATTTTATCAACTCTTTTTTCTATCGTGTATTGGTGGATAAGAGAGATTCTATGATAGATGCAAAAAAAGGTTATTATGTAAAGCTCTATCTTGAAAAAGCATCTAGTTTACTTGCTTCGGATATCTCTTATCTAAAAGCACTTTTAGAGATGAGATATATCAAATCTTTTGGTTCTAAAACAGTAGCTGCCATCAAAACAAGGGTAGGTGCTATCAATAAAGATGTACCTATATTTAAACGTTTTTTTACTGGTGGTTCAGTAACAAATCGAGGTTATGCTTATCGTGATGTAGGGTTAAAAGATCCTGATGGTATCCCTTTGGGTGGTGTCTCTTTAGTGGATTTTCTTTTAGAAGTACGTCATCAGTTATTTTTCAAAGATTTTTGGATGAGTGCTTTTTATGATACTTCTATGCTTAGTCAAAAAGCACACTATTTTAAAGATACTTTTTATGATAGTGTTGGATTTGGTATAAGATATATTACGCCTATTGGTCCTCTTCGAGTTGACTTTGGATTTCCTCAGCAGACAAATGGTTTTGAGTTTCATATCAGTATAGGACAAGTCTTTTGAAAATTTTAAAATATATTGGATTTTTGATACTTTTTATCATTGTATTACTTGGCTTTTTACTATTTTCACTAAATAGTTCTACCTTTTTAAATTTAATAGCCAAACAAGGCATAGATAAAGCTGGTATAAATTTTACTTACCAAAGTTTAAAAGGCGGACTCTTTAGTGGTTTAAAGATCAAAGGTGCCAACTATGAAGATAAGGCAAAGGCAGATTTGGAGATAGATGCTGATTTTAGCTCTTTGGCATCTTCTAAGATAGATATCAAAACTCTCAAAGCGACTAATGTATGGATAGATAAAAGATTTTTAGAATCTCTCATCGATAGCAATTCAACTAAAGATGAGCATGAAAATTCAAGTACAAATCCTATAAAATCAGTAAAAATAGACCATTTGGATATAGGGCTTAGGGATATTGCTTATCAAACTTATCTTTTAAACAGGGCAGATCTTAAAGTTGATCATTTTCAGTATGACATGAAGAAGCAACTTAGCGGTGATATTAAATTTAAGGCTGTTAGTAATGTTGCTGATGTTGATCTTGATATGAAAATTATTAAAAGTCACTATGCTGGTGATCTAGTTCTTAAAGGAGAAAAATCTTTTCTAAATAAACTGTTACAAGATGAAAATGTTACATTTGATAAATTGGCTACTGCCAAACTTCATGTCGATGGTAATTTGGATAGTTGTGATTTTTTAGTAAATATGGGTAAATCTTCTATCAATTATAAACCCTATCGTATTGATCCTAGGTATATAAAAATTGATGGCAACTATAATATAAAAAGTAATGATTTAAAATCAAAGTTATCAAGTTCTGTAAAAAGCAATATCGCTGATCTTAATCTAAATATAAATGATACTCTCAATTTAGATGATATTAATAATACTTTAAACTATGAAGCAAATGTTGATATATTGGGTCTTAAACCAGAGTTTGCATCGGTTTTAGGTGATGAAAATCTAAGTTTAAAAAAAGTCTCAAAAGTAAAAATAGTAGCTAAGGGAGACATGAAAAATGTTGATGCAAATGTAACATTAAAAGATGGAGAAGTACGCTATCAAAACTATATTATAAATCCTGATGAGATTAAGCTTGTAAATCATGTTGATATCAAAAATTTAGATATTGATAGTAAAGGAGATATGCTAATAGATAGTAATGTCGCAAAGTTTGATTTGGTATACAAATCATTTGTTTCATTAAACGATATAAACAATACTTTAAAAATAGATTTGCACAGCCATATTGATCCAAAAGAGGAAGCATTAGTAAAACTTTTAAAAGAACAAAATATCACACTCACAAAAGCACCTGCTTTAAAATTGGATATTGTTACAGATAAACGAGTAGTTCATAGTCGGGTTAGAGTGGATGCCTCATCATTTGGATATGAAGAGTTAAAGATAAATCTACAAGATTTTAATATAGTAGCTGATTATGATCTTGATACATCTTTTGCCAATGCTAAGATTAAAACTAACATACTTTCCAATGCTGCTAATCTAAATGCAGATGCAAATGCAACATTTAAACTATCTGATTTGAATAAAACATTGCACTATAGTGCAAATACACAAATCAGAGCAAAAGAGGGGTATTTGAAAAAAATACTCAAAAATAAAAATGTAAAATTTGAAAAACTATCACCACTGAAACTTTATGTAACGGGTGATGCTAAAAAGTTGAAGTCTGATTTATCTTTGAATGGATGGGCTAAGATTGCAAAAGAGTATATTCATCCTACGATAAAAAAC
>JALSQA010000143.1 GCA_026985685.1 Campylobacterales bacterium
TGTTTTTATAGAGATTGAGCCAAGTGAAATACCATGGCTTAAGATATTTACTCAAAAACAATACAAAGAATTTTCCCAATGTCCCATTGAAGTTAAACAGGAGATTTGGCGTTTGTTAGATATCATCGAAAATGAGATGATTTTATTTTTTAATCCAGCTAAAATTAATATAGCCTCTTTTGGAAACTATGTTCCTCATGTACATTTTCATATCATGGCACGTTTTGAAGAAGATTCCTTTTTCCCTGAACCTATGTGGGGTAAAAAACAAAGAGAATGTACATATAAAATGGAAAACTTAGATCATTTTGTAAAAAAACTTATAAACCTTCTTGGATAATTCTCCAAAGAATTTCTATCTCTTCATCTTCTAAAAAAAGCGTTGTTTTACTAGAAAAAAGAGTTTTGATTTTTTCTTTTGAAAGTTGTATACCAAAGAGACATCTTTTGTGTGCAGGAAGAAAACCGCGAGTCAAAACAAAATCTTTTTCGACAATACCATTACAGATAAAACATAAAAAATCATCATGAAGACGACCTTCATGATTTAAAATTTTTACATAAGCTTCGACAATACAACGAAGAGGATTTTGATGTGAAAATTTTTCATTCATTTCATTTAATAATTCAAAATAAAAACTTTCTATTTCATCAACATCACGCAAGTGATTGTAAAGTAATTTAATAAATTGTTGCCATAAATAAAATTTATTTGCATTAAGTAGCCATTTATTGCTCAAATGCAACACTTGCCGTAACATTTGAATGGAACTTTTAGCACTTGACTGGACTTCAAAATCAATTTTGTAACCTAGATTGACTGTAGCATGACGAGCACCGTAAAACCTATAAAGAGTTTTTAATTTTTTTTCTGTTAATAGGGTGACAATTAAGTCTTCATCTTTAACTTTTACGATGTTGATTATATAGCCTTGCATAGCTATATATTAGCATATTTATCAGATTTTTACTATTAATTGGATAAAATAAGCAACTTTTTACTAAAGGTTGTTTATGGAATTACTCAAAAGCTTTAAAGACAATTGCGGGTTTGGATTACTCGCAAATGTGAACAATATACCCTCTCATCAAAATGTAGAAGATGCTATTACATCCCTAGAAAGGATGATGCATCGTGGTGCTATCGCTGCTGATGGCAAAAGTGGTGATGGTAGTGGATTGCTCTTTGGTATGCCAAAAGAGTTTATGAAAAAAGTTGCAAGAAAAGCAGGTATTGGACTTCCTGAACAATTTGCCGTTGCAATGGTTTTTATGCAAGATGATGCACAAAAAGAGAAGATTGAAGAACTTTGTATCGCCAATGATTTAAAAGTCATTTTATTTCGTGATGTACCTGTCGATACTGAGGCACTTGGTGAACAAGCATTAAGCACTTTACCTAAAATTGTGCAAGTTATTGTTACTCCAAATTCTATTATTGCTACAAAACGTTTTGATGCCCTGTTGTATCTTACAAGACGTGAAATCGAATATGCATTTAAAGATGAAAAAGACTTTTATATACCTTCTTTTTCCTCAAGTGTTATATCGTATAAAGGTTTGATTATGCCAACTCATATCAAATCTTTTTACAAAGATTTAAGTGATCCTGATTTCAAGGTAGGATTTGCATTATTTCACCAAAGATTTTCTACAAATACATTGCCACAGTGGCGTTTAGCACAGCCTTTTAGAACCATCGCACATAATGGTGAGATTAACTCAATTTCAGCAAATAGATTTAACGCGATTGCAAAAACTGAATGGATGAAAAGTCAAGTTTTTTCAGATAAAGAGTTGAAAAAACTTTTCCCTATAACAGATAGTGCATTGAGTGATAGTGGAAGTTTAGACAATATGTTTGAGTTCTTGATTGTAAATGGGATGGATTTCTTTAAAGCAGCTAGAGCTTTAATCCCAGCTCCGTGGCAAAATGCACCACACATGGATTCACATTTAAGAGCATTTTATGAGTACATGAGTACTTGTTTTGAAGCTTGGGATGGTCCAGCTGCGGTTAGTTTAACAAATGGTAGATATATTGGATGTGTACTAGATAGAAATGGTCTACGTCCAGCAAAATATATCATCACAAAAGATGAACGTATTATTATCACAAGTGAATATGGTGTTTTGGATGTTGATGAAGATTTGATTGTTGAGAGAGGACGTTTACAAAGTGGTGAGATGCTTGGTGTCGATCTAAAATATGGTAAAGTTCTTAAGAGTAATGAAATAGACAATTATCTCAAATCTAGTAACACTTATGCTCAATGGTTAAATAAAAACATGACATATCTTCAGGAGTTTGTTGCCTTACCGTTTCATAAAACAACTTGTTATGAGATAACAGAACTCGCAAAAAAACAGCGTTTGGCAAACATCACACAAGAGATTATCGAAATGGTGATTGAGCCGATGATGAAAGATGGCAAAGAAAATACTGGTGCAATGGGTGATGATACGCCACTTGCTGCTTTTAGTAATAAACAGAGAAATTTTAGTGATTTTTTTAAACAAAAGTTTGCACAAGTTACCAATCCACCTATCGATCCATTGAGAGAAAAAGTAGTTATGAGTCTAAATACAGGATTTGGTGAAATACATAATATCCTGGAAGAAGATCCCCAGCACGCAATTCGACTTAAAGCGATATCTCCAATTTTGATGGAAGAGAAACATGAAGTGTTGCTATCATTTGGCAATCAGTCACACCCTCGTTATCAAAAAGCATATAAAAATAAAACATTTTCTACTTTGTTCACACATGATTTGAAAAGTTCTTTAGACAAATTGATTTCTGAGATTATTGAAAGTGTAGAAAAAGAAGATATACGTATCGTAATACTAGATGATCGTTGTAATCAAACTAACATGAAATATATTCCTATGTTGATGGTTATAGGAAGATTAAACCGTGTTTTATTACAAAAGGGACTCAGACATCTTGTTTCGACTGTTGCAATTACAGCTGAAGCGATGGATTCACATAGTTGTGCTACTATGATCGCTTATGGTGTTAATGCAATTTATCCATATCTTTTATATGCTTCTGTTTTAGAAATTGCAAAGCGTAAAAAAATGAGTAATTATGACCAGAAACAAGCGTTTAAAAATGTCCATCATGCACTAGGTGCAGGGTTATTAAAAATTATGTCTAAGATGGGTATTGCTACGATTGCTTCTTATCGTAACTCATCACTTTTTGATGTACTTGGACTGGATAAAGAGATTATAGAAGATTGTTTTACAGATTCACATGGTTTGATTCCTGGATTGGGGTATCAAGATATTGAAGAGAGATTACAACGAGATTATAGCAATGCTATTACGATAGATGAACGTAAGAAATTATTTCCATTGGAAATTGGTGGTTTTCATAAATTTATTTATGGAAATGAACATCATGATTATTCTCCAGCAGTTGTCAATACACTTCATGCAGCTTGTAAATCAGGAAAAAAAGAAGACTATGAAGCTTACAAAAAAGTAGTCAATGAACGTGGTTTGAAAATGATTCGGGATTTCTTTGTCTTTAAATCAGATAAAAAACCGATATCAATTGATGAAG
>JALSQA010000144.1 GCA_026985685.1 Campylobacterales bacterium
TTGGAAGATGCAACACCTAGATAAAGTGTATCATCAAGTTTATAACCATACAATCCTTCATACGTTTGTAAAATACTCTCTTCTAAGTTAAGAATATCATTGGCTTTACTTTGATAATCTTTTGCAACAACCAAATCAATCTTTGGTGTTTTTAATTCAACATAGTGATCATCTGGCTCTACATTTGCAGCTTTTAGTGTAAATGTAAAAATCAAAAAACTGCAAATAATTCTTTTCATACAAATTCCTGTAATTTTTTTTAATATATTACTTTAAAAATACTGAAAAAGAGTTATCTAATACTAATAGAAGCATCAATAAAAATACAATACCTGTTGATCTATTATAAAGCCTATTTGCCGTTACAAACACCAGCATAACTGTCAATATAAGTGCAGTCATGATATCAAATGCATTCGCACTAAAATCAACTTTGAGAGGATTGACCATAGCAGCTGTACCCAACACTACAGTAAAATTGGCAACATTGCTACCTATAATATTTCCTATAATCATGTCAGCATTTTTCTTTTTTGCAGCTTGAATACTTACAACTAACTCTGGTAAACTTGTTCCAAATGCTACCAAAAGCAAACCTATCACCCATTCACTCACACCAAAGCTTCTAGCTATAGAAGAAGCACTCTCAACAGCAAAATTTGCCCCACCGATGACCAAAATAAAACCGATACCGAGCCAAAGAGCTGTACTTTTCCAATCAAACTTCTCTTTTTCCAAAGAGGTATCTACCTCTTGTATAATCAAATCAGACGCATTATTAAATAAAAACATAATATAAGCACCCATCATCAACACATATACAAAACCTTCAAATCTCGATATCTCACCATCAAAACCAACAACCAAAAATATCAAAATAGGAAAAAGTGCCCAGGCACTATCTTCAGAGAACATATCACGCACAGGAGTCATTTTTTTTGCAAGTAAAAATACAACACCCAAAACCAAAGCGATATTGAAGATATTGCTACCTATGACATTGGAAACTGCCAAATCACTTTTATGGTGCATACTTGCAAAGATAGATGCTGCCATCTCCGGTAAACTAGTACCCATAGCCACAACCGTAGCACCAATCACAAAACTTGATATTTTATAATGAAATGCAATCTTTTCAGACTCATCAATCACAAAATCAGCACCCTTAATCAAAGCTGCCATTGAAACAATAAATATAATATAATCCACTAACTATTCCTTAAAATAAGACTATTTGGCAAATCAAACCCTTTAATAATCTCTGCCTCTTTTTCACGCATCTGCCCTTCATCTTTTTCATGATCATATCCCAGCAAATGCAATAAACCATGAATAAACAACAAAGATAGTTCATCTTCTTGTGTATGACCAAACTCATGTGCTTTTTCTTTGATCTTGTCAATACTCACAACAATTGTACCAAGTGGCATAAAAGGAATCTCCTCAAGAGGAAAACTCAACACATCTGTCGCCTTATCAACCCCACGATATTGAGCATTTAACTCTTTTATTTCATCATCATCAGTGATGATAAATTCTACTTCACGATCACTTAAGAGGGTATGTATCTTTTCTAAAACACTAAAGTCATATCCACTTTTTACCCTGTCATCTATACTAATCATAATCACCTTTTTTGACGCGTATTTTATCCAAATAATAGCAAACACTTACTGATGAAATATTTTTATTTTTAATTAAATATATCTTATTTCAAATTGCATTAGTATACGTTGGGTATAATTGATTATAATCAATATAATTTTTATCCTATTTAGTTAGACTTTCAGTATCTCATTGATAGGAAAAAAATTGAAACTATTTCTACTTTTTATTTTATTTATAATTGGAACAAATCTTTATGCAGAGCAAATACTACAAAATACTACTTGTAAAAGATGTCATCCAAAAATCTTTAACGAATACCAAAACTCCATGCACCATAAAGCATCTATTTACAAAGACCCAATCCATAAAGCAATTTGGGATAGACACCCAGATAAGAAAAAAGACAATTATAAATGTGCAAAATGCCATACACCCGCAGATAAAGCACTCATCAATAAACAAATTAAACTCACACCAAATAAAACTCAATTAAATGAACCTATTTCATGTCAAACTTGCCATCAAATCAAAAGTATAGAAAAACATGCCAAAGCAAATATAAATATATATACAACAAAGAAAAAAACCTTCTTCAGTAAAGATCTCAAACGAAAAGGAGAAAAGCTTATATTTCATGACAAAACAAGTTTTTTTGGTCTTTTTCACACTACAGTTGGTTCACCTTATCACAATATAGACTACAGCAATGAAAACTTTTACAATGCAAATGTATGTCTTGGCTGTCACGATCACAAACAAAATGAAAAAGGCTTTGTTGTTTGTGATATACAAATCAAACAAAACGATACAAAACAAAATTGTATTTCATGTCATATGCCAAAAATCAAAGGTTCATTCGTCAATCAACACGATACAAAAAAACATGCATACCATGGCTCAAATATCGTAACAGCTTCACCTGCTATGCTGGAAAAATATATAAAAATTTCATTACAAAAAGATCAAAATAAATTTTCTCTGATTTTAGAAAACAAAGCAAATCATACACTTTTCCCTCATCCTTTACGATTAGCTGTATTAAAAGTTTCAATCCAACGAAACAGAAAAATCACACCACTAAAAGAACATAAATTTGTTAGGATCATAGGAACTGATGGAAAACCAACCCCACCATGGCTTGCTACAACCATACTAAAGGATACAACCCTTAAAGCTTATGAAAAAAGAGAGATTACCTATAACACAAAATTAGAAAAAAAAGATCAATTAATAGTAAAATTTGGATACCATATCGTAAATCCAAAAATAGCAAAAAAGTTAAATATCAAAGATACACACTATACAAAATTTATCACTTTTAAGAAAAAAGTTTTTACAATCAAATAGTAACAACTGCAAATAAATTGCAGTTGTAATTTATCCCCTTTTCATCATCGATTTAAAGAAAATTGTACGAGCAAGATTTCCAAAAGCTTCAGTGAGTGTTGGATGAGGATGGATGGCACTCATTACCTGCATCGGTGTCATTTTGGCTGAAACTATCAGTGAAGCTTCACCTACTAAAGAAGAAGCATCTTCACTGAAAATTTGAATACCAATAATCACACCACTTTTTTTGTCGATGACAAATTTTACCATACCAAGTGTTGCTTTATCAATTTGTGCTCTAGCATCACTACGATAATCATAACGCTCAACGACCACTTCGATTTCACTATTTTTTGCACTCTCCTCATCCAACCCTACCGATGCTATTTGAGGATCGCTGAAAAGTACCCAACTAAGTTTATCAGGATCAATTTTGTGCTTGGTTGGTGCATATATATTGTGTATTGCAATACCTGCCTCATAAATACCGTGCTTTCGTAATGCTAACTCAGGTTTAATATAATCCAGCTCTAGTCGTATCGGTAAAGTCTCTTCGCTAAACAAAAATGCTTCATCTTTTACAGCTAATTTATAGCTACTACTTTGCATG
>JALSQA010000145.1 GCA_026985685.1 Campylobacterales bacterium
GCAGCTGAGTTAAAGATGCAAATAGAATCTGAACCTTTTGAACTTAGTAAAGTAAAACGTCAGATAGAGCAGCTTTTGGTTGAAAAAGAGGCTTTGTTGATGGAGAAAAATAAGAAAAATGATGAGCGTCTTGAAGAGATTGCCAAAGAGGTTGCAGATCTTGAAGAGAAGAAGCGTTCTCTTGAAACACAGTTTGAAAATGAAAAAGGTGTTTTCAAAGAGATTGCAAATATCAAGCAAAAAGTAGAAGAATTAAAACGGGATGCAGAACAAGCCAAACGTAATGGTGATTTCAATAAAGCCGCTGAGATTGAGTATGGTGAAATTCCGAAAATGCAAGAGCGGGAAAAAGAGCTCAATGCACAATGGGAGAAGATGCAAGAGGGTGGTGTTCTCTTAAAAAATAGTGTAGATGATGAGATGATAGCATCTATCGTAAGTAAGTGGACAGGTATTCCAGTGACTAAGATGATGCAAAGTGATAAAGAGAAAGTATTGCATGTTGAAGATGAACTCAAACGTCGTGTTGTTGGTCAGGATGATGCTCTAAAAGCGATTTCAAGAGCGATTAAACGTAACAAAGCAGGTCTTTCTGACCAGAGCAGACCTATTGGATCTTTTATGTTTTTAGGACCTACTGGTGTAGGTAAAACTGAGAGTGCAAAAGCATTGGCACAGTTTTTATTTGATAGTGAAAAATCGCTTATTCGTTTTGATATGAGTGAATACATGGAGAAACACGCAGTTAGTAGACTGGTTGGTGCACCTCCTGGATATGTTGGGTATGAAGAGGGTGGTCAATTAACTGAAGCAGTAAGGAGAAAACCTTATAGTGTTTTGTTGTTTGATGAAATAGAAAAAGCACATCCTGATGTTTTCAATATCATGTTGCAAGTGCTAGATGATGGGCGTTTGACTGATAACAAAGGTGTAACGGTAGATTTTAGAAATACTATCATCATCTTGACATCAAATATAGCTAGTGATAAGATCATGGAGTTTAAAGACCCAACAGATAGAGAGACAGCGGTTAGAGATGAACTCAAAAGGTATTTTAAACCTGAGTTTTTAAATAGGTTAGATGATATTATCATCTTTAATCCACTAGGTTTAGAGCAAATTACAAAGATTGTTGATATCTTATTTGCTTCTATCAAAGAAAAAGTCAAAGCCAGAGGTATTGATATCTCTCTAAGTGATGGTGCAAAAGCAGTTATCGCTAAAGAAGGTTTTGATCCTGTATATGGTGCTAGACCGCTCAAACGTGCACTTTATGGTGAAGTAGAAGATAGGTTGGCTGATTTGATCTTAAGTGATCAGATAGATGAGGGTGATCGTGTTGTATTTGATGCCCAAAATGATGAGATTGTTGTCCGTATCAATCCTTAAACTTTCATAAAAACAGGAGGAGGAGTTTTCCTTCTCCGAAACTCTTACTTTAATCTGATTTTAATCTAATAACTATATAATATTTAATTCTATAATATAATTATGCAAGATACTTTAGTTTTAAGGAATATTATTCATATGCGGATTTTTGGGTTTTTGATGTTGTTGTGCTATTTTGGTATGAATGCGTTTGCGTATGAACCAAATTCATCTGCGGAAAATGATATTTTAATACGTATGCAGATGGTGCGTGAAGCAAAGATTTTGACAAAAGAGTATAGACTCTTGGAAAACAAGATGAAAAGCTGGCAAGAACATAAAGATAAATTGATTCGCGAATTTCATCGAAAAAATATGGCGATGCAAAATCTAGGTCTTGGTAATGATAACAACTATATCTACATACGTGCTCAAAAACGTAAAAAAGAGTTTTATCAGTCATTGGCAAATAAAGAGAGACAAATTACGACAAGATTGATGAATGTTTCCAAAAAATTAAGTGATTTAAAGAACCAGTTTTTATTTAAATTTGCTGTTCCTCTGACTGAAGAGGAGATGTTTAAAAATAGACGGCCAAAATTACAGGATAAAGATAAAAAGCTTCAAATGCTTGGTACTTATATCGATTATAGACATACCTACGAATCATTTAGAAAACAAAATCAACAATTTGACCAAGTCAAAGAGTTAATGGCTAGTATCCCTAAAGTCAATCAAAAAGAGATTGATTTTGATCAAAACATGACAATCCAATCTCAGGAAAATCGTAATAAAATGTATGAATATAAAATGCTTTCTGACAAATTAGCAGAAGAGTTTTATAATAAATACGGCGTTTACATAGAAAATGAACAAAAAGCCAAAGAGTTTATGGACAATATCAACAAATACGCAACTTCATATTAATGGAGCTGGAGCCATAGCTTTGCCCACAAATATTTTCAAGCTAAAAAAGCCTAAATTCAAGGTTTGATAGGAAGTTGTGCTTTTAGCTCCACCTAAAAAATTGGTACATATATTAGATTTTTCACTTTTTTTAAGTGCATTTTTTTCACATTGTGATATAAATATTACCATTATGACAAAAAAATTCTTTCTAAGATTGACATATAGTGGTATTATTTGATACAATACAACTACAGAGAATCCTCTGCGTGTAAAACCATCGGAGTTCGTTTAGGACGTTAAGCTAGAGATTACCATTTGGTAAGGCATTAGCAGACACCCGTAAAATTTAGCAGTTTTTGGTCTGCTAATCTTTTACAAAAAGTGTTTTTAACTCCAGTCTTTTTTTCCTATAAACTCTTAACTTTACTAATTTAACTGTCTTTTTATTGTATGTTTTATAAAACTCCAGACTCACTAAAGAACTACCTGTCCTTCTATCTCTTGTAATACTTTTTTTGATATGTGTAAATTTTTCTAATATCTCAAAAATGTCACAAATATAGCTTATATCATCTGGATGTCCTTTTTTTATATGGCGTATACTATGACTACTTATCACACCTTGATAATTAGTCAAATCAATATATAAAATATCTTTTATACGTTTAATAACTTTAGCAGATAAACAAAAAAGTAACTCATCGTTATATTTTTTATCTGAGATAGATATTTTAACAAATGAGCAGATATTGTCTTTGGTTAGCTTATCCACTTTTAATCCGTATTTTTTTGATAATATAAAGTAGTTTTTTTCACTTCAGCTAACCAAAAATTTATCCATATGAGAGATAATATTAATCTCATTTATATGTTTTAGTTTAAAAATCCCAAACTACAGATAGATAAATTCCTGTGAAATCTACATCGGCAGTGATATCATCGATATCATCTAGTTTTAGTTTTAATTTTTTCATACCAGCTTCTACTCCAACACCTGCTATTATCGTATATCTTGCACTTAGATAGAGGTCATAAAGTGTATTTCCACTGTAGCTGATCATATCTCCTTCTGCTTGAAAGCTGAAATTTGTCTCGGGTATATCAAATCTGGCTTTGGCGTATAGTGTAGGGATGACGGCACTTAGGTCTGCTTGTGACTTGCCTATGAGATCATTGTCTACACTAGCAGTACCATCTATATACTTTGCATTTAGTCCTAGATCAAGACTTATCCAATTGTCTAGTATCTCATAGTATAAAG
>JALSQA010000146.1 GCA_026985685.1 Campylobacterales bacterium
ATGTAGCAGGACAATGGCCAAATCTTGATATCGCATCGGCTGCTTTTTTGCCTAGTCAGTGTCAGCAATGTGAAGATGCTCCCTGTCAGGAAGTTTGTCCAACACACGCGACTTATTATGATGAAAATGGTGTTGTCAGAGTTGATAGTGATAAATGTATTTTATGCTCATATTGTATGAATGCGTGTCCTTATGATGCAAGATATGTTGATGACAGAACAATGACTGTTGATAAGTGTACTTTCTGTTCAGATACAAGACTAGCTCGTGGTGAGACAACAACAGCTTGTCAAAACACTTGTCCTACAAAGGTGCGAACATTTGGTGATCTTGATGATCCAGATAGTGAAATCAGTGAACTTTTGAGAACTAGAGAACATTTTAGTTTAAAAGCTCATCTTGGCACTAAACCAAAACTTTTCTATCTAACATAAGGAGTTGATGATGGCAGAAACAGTACAAACAACTGAAACAAAATCAAAAATAAAAGAGTTTTTATCGACGATTCCTTATAATAAAATAAGTATCAAAGATATATTAAATTTTGAAAAAACACCGGTTAATATACTTTTAGCAATAGCTATTGTTGTATTTTTGGCAATGTTTGTCATCGGTGTAGTAACATACCTGATACACGGTCATCATGCCTATGGTGTCACAAGACAGCACCCTTGGGGTCTTTTGATTGCAGTGTATATCTTTTTCGTTGTAAGTTCAACTGGACTTTGTATCGTAGGATCACTTGGTGATGTATTTGGATTTAAAGATTACATGATGATATCAAAAAGAGCTATTTTTGGTTCTATTGTAACTATACTAGCTGGTTTTGCAGTAATCGCTTTTGAAATCGGTCATCCAATACGTATGATGATTTACAATGTTTTAACTCCAGGTTTAACATCAGCTATTTGGTGGATGGGAACATTGTATGGTCTTTATCTGACATTTATGATAATAGAGTTTATATTCTTGCTAAAACATGATATGAAAAAAGCAAAAATATTTGGATTAACAGGTCTTCTTGTCGGTCTTGCAGCACACTCAAATCTAGGTGGTGTTTTTGGATTTTTAAATGCAAGAACTATCTCAAATGGTGTTTTTTATCCAACATACTTTATATTGACAGCTTTTATAACTGGTATATATATCGCTTTTATAATGATGGGATTTAGATATAAATTAAAATTTCCAGAAAATGCAAAAGTTATGCTTATAAATCTGGCAAAAATTCAAGGTTTATTGATATCAATATTAATTTTCTTTGAAACTTGGAAAATGCTAACAGGAGTTTATGGTGGTATGCCAAATCGTGCAGAAGTTGTAGAACATATTGTAAGTGGAGCACCTTTTTGGACTGAAGTTATCTTAGCTATGCTGATACCACTATTTATTATACTTAAAAGTGCTGGTAAAAATACTGTTGGCATGTTTTGGGCTTCTTTGGGTGGTATGGTAGGTATCTTTTTTATGAGATATGATTTAGTACATGATACACAACTCAAACCTTTACAAATGATGAAAATAAGAGAGTATCAGTTACCTCCAGAGTGGATACACTATTTCCCATCACAAACAGAGATATTTATCTCATTAGGTGGGTTAGGTATATGTTTATTACTCTATTATATAGGTACTAAACTTTTCAATCTCAATGAAGATGTTAGCGAAGAAGCACATTAATCATAAAAGTACTCCTGTTTTAAACAGGGGTACTTATATTATTTGTTTATTACTTATTACGAGCAATAAACAAATAATATTATCTTACAAAAAACTAAAAAATCAACAATAAAATATCTTTAACATAAGGAATATATATGCAAATAGAAATATCAAGAAGAAGATTCCTTCAAGGAAGTGTTGCTTTAACTGTTATAGGTACTAGTGCAATAAAAGCCAGTCAATTTTATTTAGATGAAAAAGAAAAAACAGAATCTATTCCCAAAAGTATTACAACAAAAACAAATACCAAACAAGCAGAAAATATCCCTTTTTTATGTGGTATTTGTGTAAATAAATGTGCAGGATTTGCCAGGGTAGAGAAAGGAATTATCACTAAATTAAATCCAAATCCATACTTTCCAAAATCAAGAAATATGCTTTGTGCAAGAGGTAATGCTGGTATACAAACACTTTATGATCCAGATCGCTTAAAATATCCGCTAGTTAGAGTTGGAAAACGAGGTGAAGGAAAATATAAAAGAGTTTCATGGGATGAAGCTATCAATACGATTTTACATGGAACAAAGGATTTTAAAGGACTTGTTCAAATACTTGATGAAGAGAAAGATAATCGTTCAACCATCGCTTTTTGTAATGGTGAAGGACTTTCTAAAGAGGGTTTTGAAACTCTTATGCGTGATAAAATAGGAAGTGCAAACTATGTTGATGAGGTTAGTATCTGTCTGGAGACTACTTTAGGGGCTTATTTAGCTACAATCGGTGCATATGGTGAAGCAGATTTAAATAATGCTGATTATCTTATCATAGGTGGTGCAAACAGAGCTGAAGCCATCATCACACCTGATACAATGGATATGTTTAAACGCAGTAAAAGAAGAGGACTTAAAACCATCGTACTTGATCCTAGATTTACAAATACCGCAGCAAAAGCAGATAGATGGTATGCAATAAATCCAGGATGTGATCTTGCCTTTGTACTAGCTATGACTTATGTGGTTTTTGATGAAGATTTATATGATAAAGACTTTGCAGCAAAATATATGGAAGGTCTGGATGAATACAAAAAACACATCCTCTCAAAAAAATATACCCCAAAATGGGCTGAACAAATCACCAATATCCCAGCAAAAGAGATTATCAAAACAGCTAGAGAATTTATGAGTGCCTCTTCTCCTATCTATTATCAGGGAAGAAGAAGTGTTTTTTCAAAAAATGACTATCAATTACGCCGTGCTATGGCAATCTTCCAAGGACTTAGTGGCAATTTGGATAAAAAGGGAGGAATCATATACGGTAAAAAAATCGAACTCCCAACCGAAGATGTAAATCCCCCTCTATATGCAAATACTCAAGATAGATTTGACAGGCGTGATAGCGGACTTTTTGTCATGAGGATAGGTTCATGGATTGTTTTCAGGGATAAGATTTTACAAAACAAAACCCCCTACCCTGTACGTGCAATGTTCATGAGAAAACACAATCCTCTAAGTGGTGTACCAAATACAAAAAAAACACAAGAGTTACTTAACAAAATGGATCTAAATGTCATGATCGATATATTACCAAGTGATTCTGCGATGTATGCAGATGTCATACTACCAGAAGCAAGCTACCTAGAAAGAACATCACCACTTGCTAGTTATGGATTGTTAGAACCTGCTATTGTGCAGAGAAAAGCAGCGATTAAACCACTATATGAGAGTAAACCTGCTGAAGAGATTTTCAAGATTCTGGGAGAAAAATTTTCTAAACCACTCTTTGAAATCAGTAAAAAACATGATAAAGATCTACAGGCTGAAATCAAAACAAGAGGTGAAGAGAAAGTTTTTGAAGAAGATGGCTATAACCT
>JALSQA010000147.1 GCA_026985685.1 Campylobacterales bacterium
CTACGGCTATCTGCATCACTAAAAATGATTACATAACAGACCCGATTTAAGCGAACGAAGGCAAAATCTTTGATTTTAGAACGACAACTGCTTGTCGTTCGTGCTGCAATGAGAGCTTTGAGAATATGTAAGTCCTAAATCTTTGGATTTAGTGACGAACATCGAAAAGCTTGTAACATTGAAACAAATCGTGGTGAGCGAAGCGAAGTAGATTTGTGGTTAGTTTGCGAACGCAAACACAATAAAGATAGATTTGGAAGATATTGTTTTGTTTTTATACTATTTGTACCACATTAAAATGTGGTTTCCAATAAGTGTTTTTAAATATCTACTTCTTAACTTCATTCAGATGGAGCTAAAGCACTATTTCCTTTTTTATACAACTAGCTCACTTATTCCGTCTATGAATTGTCTTATGACTGGGTTTGGTGTTGTTTTGAAGAATTCTGGATCTGCGTCTGCCAGGACTTTTCCATCATATAGCATGATCATTTGATCGGCTATCTTGAAGCTCTCTTTTATATCATGTGAGATGACTACTGATGTAGTTCCTAGCTCTTTTTGTAGTTTGACGATCAAGCGTGAGATTAGATCACTTGCTATGGGGTCTAGTCCTGATGTGGGTTCATCGTATAGGATGATGTCTGGTTTTAGTATTATTGTTCTAGCAATTGCAGCTCTTTTTTGCATTCCTCCACTTAGTTCATGTGGGAAAAGATGTAGTACTTCTTTTGGGTTTAGTCCTACCATTGTTACTGCTTCTTTGACTCTTTTTTCTATCTCTTTTTTATCTAGTTTTGTATGTTCCTGTAGTGGAAATGCGATATTGTCATAGATATTCATGCTATCAAAAAGTGCACCAAATTGAAAGGCAAATCCTATCTTTTTACGAATTTCCAGTAATGTATCTTCATCTGCTTTTTCGATATGTACACCTTCTACTATCACTGAGCCTGATGTTGGTTTTAAGAGTCCTACTATGTGTTTTATAACTGTAGATTTACCTGTACCAGAAGGTCCCATGACTACACATATTGTGCCTTCTTTGATTGTAAAGTTTAATCCCTTTAGAACCTCTTTTGGACCAAATGATTTGTGTACATTTTGAAAAATGATAATATCTTTAGTATCGATACTTTACTCCTTGATCTTTGCTACAAAACCTCTATCAAAACCACTATAATCTTGATAAAAGTTTACATCTGTTATCTCTTGTTTGTGCATAAATCTTTCTAGTGGATCTTTTTGATCATAACCCATTTCACACAAGAGATATGCACACTCTCTTTGTTTAGATATTTTGATAATCTCTTTTAAAATTTCATCTCCTCTTTTGCCTCCAAAAAGTGCATTTTGTGGTTCAAAGTAGAGTGGTTTTTCTAAATCAAATCCATCTTGAATATATGGTGGATTTGAGATAATCATATCAAATTTTTCATAAATCTCATCGAGATAAGAAGTATGCACAAACTTAATTCTATCATCAACTTTAAACTCCTGTGCATTTTTTTTTGCTATGTTTAGTGCTTCTTGGTTTATGTCTGTTGCTGTGATGGTGATATCTTTAAATAATCTCGTAAGCATAACTGCTATGATTCCACTTCCTGTACCTATCTCAGCGATAGAGGTTATGTTTGTGTTTTGGGAGAGTATATCTTTTGCTTTGTCTATGAGTAGTTCAGTTTCAGGTCGTGGTATGAGTGCACCTTTGGTGATAAAGAACTCACTATCATAAAATGAGACACTTTGAGTGATGTATTCTATGGGTTCGTTTTCTTTTCTTCTGTTTATGAGGGAAAAATACTCTGTGCTTTGCTGAAGGATCTCTTCTTCATGAGTTATGAGATAGAGGCGATCTTTTTGCAAATGATATGCAAGTAATATAGCGGCTTCTTTTTGATTGTTCAAGATCAAAGAAGCCTTTTTTAGGGCATCTTTGATGGTATAGTTATTCATCTACCTTCACGCCTAAACGTTTAAGTCTCTCCACCAAAGGTGGGTGTGTAAAGTAGAAAAATATATACAAAGGATGAGATTTTGGAAAACTTTTATTTTCATTTGCCAGTTTTTGTAAAGCATTTGCAAGTGATGGTGCATCTTGACTTTGTGCCCCAAATTCATCAGCTCCAAATTCATTGGCACGGCTAACCATCCCAAATATAGGCATGAAGAAAAATGATACTATCGGTGCAAAGATTAAGATCATAGCGATGATAGTATGTGGTGTTTTTATAACTCCTACAGCATTAAACAGGCTATCTGGTAAGTGTCCAAAGATATAAAAAATAACAAACATCATCAATCCCATCATGAAGATATTTTTAAATATATCTTTGTGTTTATAATGTCCTAATTCATGTCCTAATACAGAGAGTAATTCTGGTTTGTTTAGTTTTTCGATCAAAGTATCAAACAGTACAACACGTTTTGATTTACCAAGCCCTCCAAAATAGGCATTGAGACGATTGTCACGTTTACTAGCATCGATAGTAAAGACACCATCACTTTGTAAACCAACACTACTTAAAAGTTTTTGGATTGCTTCTTTTAGGTCTTCATCCTGAAGTGGTGAAAATTTATTAAAAATTGGAGCAATGAGGGTAGGGTAAATCATGTTGATGACCAATATGATTGCAAATACAAAGACAAATCCCCATATCCACCAGTTCGTAACATTTTGCATGATCATAACAATTCCCCAGATAACAGCTCCACCTATGATTATGGTCATGAGCATAGATTTTAGCGTATCTATGAGGTAGAGTTTGACAGTCATGTTAGAAAATCCAAATTTTTTATCCAGGATAAATGTTTTGTATAAATCAAATGGAAGAGAAAAAAGATAACCGATGATGATAAAACTCAATACATACACAACAGATTTGAGTGTAGGATCTTCGATCGTGATGATTTTATCAAGCCATTTTAATCCAAAACCTATCCAAAACATAAAGACAACATATTCTACTAGAGTACTTAACATACTCATTCGTTCAGTTGCTATTTTATAATTGGCTGCTTTTATGTAGTTGGATGGATCAAGAATGATTGCCGGGTCTTGTTTCGCCTTGGCAACAAATCCAATTTCCATCGTGGATATATATACTTTTGTTAAAACATATATAAAAAATATAATTCCTATTGTTAATAACATTTATCTCCCTAAAACTTTTTCTAATATAGGTATAAAAACTTCTGGCGGTTTATAGCCAATAGTTTTATACTTGTGCAGCATTTTGCCATTTGTATCATAAAAGATAAGTGCGGGTGGACCAAAAAGATTAAACTTTTTGAGCAATGCTTTGTCTTCATCACTATTTTGTGTCACATCTGCACGCAATAGGGTAAAATTTGACATCAACTTTTCTACTTTTGGGTTTGAAAAAGTATTGTGTTCTAGCTCTTTACAAGCCGCACACCAGTCAGCACTGAAATCAAGCATAACTGGTTTCTTACTGTTTTTTACTGCTTCTTTTAGCTGAGCGATATTTTTGATGATTTTGAACTGTGTTTTATTTTGTGTAGT
>JALSQA010000148.1 GCA_026985685.1 Campylobacterales bacterium
GGTCTCATTATCATCAATAAGCTCTATCTCCTCTTCTCTTACGTCTGGTTTGGCTTTAGGGTTGGCGCCTTTTTGGATACGTGTGATTTTCGTACGTCCAAAGAACGAAGAGAGGTCTCTTTGGGTGTCTATATCGGTAATGGCAAAGAGAAACATATTCTCTACAGATGAGAGTAGGTTTTTTCTGTCCTCTTCCTCTTTGGGGAGGTATTGGATAGCAGGGAAAATAAAAAATTACGCTAAATCCATCCCATTATCTATATCATTTACATTTATATTATTTTGAGAATCAGCTAAATAATGACTCATTGAATCAGGAAGCTTGTATGACTCTTCAATTGTAATTTCTTCATTTAGGTCTATTTCTGTTGCTGAATTAGAAGCAGCAAATTCTTTTTGCATTTCAAGACTAGAAATTTCTTTACCTTTATCTATGATTTTATCATGACTGTGTTCACTTTCTATCATAGGAGTAGTACGATGCAATGTATTCCAATCCTCGATACTATACTCTTTCATCGTATTCCAATCTTTTACACTAGCAGGAATGTCATCTTTAAAATGTATTGAAAGATTTGGGTGCATTATTTCTGTAGTAGCCCCACCTGCCAAATCAAAAACTGTTGCTCCTTTAGGGATAGGGGCATTTGCAATCATTACTTTTGTTGTGCCAAAATGAGCAAACATACTTGTGGCGGGAAATCCATCACCATAAACTTTACCTTGGATAAGTAAATCCCCATTTTTATCTTCTGAAAATACTAAACGTCCTTGGATGTCTATATCGGGGGCAACATGAACAGTACTTGCTGACATGCCTGGAACTATTTGTTTATCTAAATCTTTATCAGGATTACCTCCACTATATGCAAACCTTAATACACTACTAGCATTTTCGGCAGTACCTTTTTGCATTTTTGCACCAACTATTGGATGAGCCATGCTATGTTCATGTGTTTTTAGATTTTCTGTTCCGAAGCTTCCTCCAGATACATTTGATACTGTTCCCTCCTTTGTATCTATATGCATATACATAAATAGCCTTGAAGAGTCCGTTTCATTTGGAGTAAACTTTGCTTCATTTCCATCACCGTGATAATATGTGCCATCATTACCTACCTTACTCTTAACATAGTTACCAACAGAGTTATCGCCAAGTACTTCAGATACACCTACTTTAGATATATTTCCAAATTTATCCATAGGTGCTTTAGAGTTTACCCATAAATCAAATTCTCTTCCGTTATTTTTCATTTTTTATCTCCATATATTTAGTTTTATAGTATTTATAAAGAAAATATTTTATTAATTGTGTAAGCAATATCATTCCCATAAAATAATAAGGAGATGAAATAAAAATTACACATAGAAGTACTGTCTCCAATAGAATGAGTTCTATCCATTTCTTTTTTTCTAATATAAAGTTATCTATTAATATTAATATGAATAAAATAGCAAATATAAAAATACTAGTACCCCATAAAAATAGTAATATTATTTCAATAAAACTTTTATTATCATAAATACTATATGAAAAAAAATATCCCAAAAGAACAATAAGGTTAGCCATAAATAAGCTCATAAAATTTTTCATTAATCTAAATCCTTTCCATGAGATATTCTACTAATATACTTCTTAGGTATTTCTTCAATATACCAAGAGCCATTATTATCTGTATAAAAGATATAGCCATCTTCATACATTTTAGTCGCATCAATACGTAATAGATTAAATTCACCGACTTGTTTTGTTTTTTCTAAAGCGGTTTGTTCATTTTCATATAATTGAAAATATGCTCCATTTTGAGGCTTTATACCTTCTTTAATAATATAGTTTAAAAACTGTAAAGGTGCAACATAATACAAGAATGAAGAGGGCTTATTTTGTTGATATTTTTTTACTATTTTCTTTTCTTTCTTTAAGAGTAACCCCTGCTTAAACAAAATAAAATCATCCTCCACATCCTTGCCTTGACGTAGATACCCCTCTTGTGTTTTAGGAAGGTTAGGATATTGGGTATAGCCTACATAGAGGGTACCTTTGGCTTTAGGCATATAGGTGATATGGTTTCCTACCTCTAAGAGTTTAATGACATTATCATCGATAAGCTCTATCTCCTCTTCTCTTACGTCTGGTTTGGCTTTAGGGTTGGCGCCTTTTTGGATACGTGTGATTTTCGTACGTCCAAAGAACGAAGAGAGGTCTCTTTGGGTGTCGATATCGGTAATGGCAAAGAGAAACATATTCTCTACAGATGAGAGTAGGTTTTTTCTGTCCTCTTCCTCTTTGGGGAGGTATTGGATAGCAGGGAGCAGTAAGCCTCCTGTTGATCTGGCTTTGGTATGGAGTGACTTTTTAATATCTGCATCGAGTAAAGAGAAGAAAGTCAAATACTCATCTAGACTATAGAGGATGTAGTCCTTTTCTTCTACATTGGTTTGGGAGAGCTGTATCTTAAAGAGCAAACTCAAAAAGGCTGCAATAAAAGGGATATTCTCTCTAGAGACCTCTTCTATGGTGTGTAAAAAGAGTCTACTGTCATTGGGTACTTCTCTGCCTTCACTGTTGGTACGTGTGGGTTTAAAGAAATCTGTAAATAAAAAGGGTGTATAACCTGCGGTATGTTGGTTGTTTTTCATATAGAGCATCTTGACAAAGATATCAAAGGAGCTCTCTAGTGTCGTAGCAATAGATTGTTCTGTTCTATCTTGTCCTGCTTTAATCTCTTTGAAGTACTGCATCACTGATTTGATAAAGTGTTCCATCTTATGCTTCGATGCAATGGTATCATCTACTTTCACGTTATTAAAAATCTCTTCAAATCTAAGCGCTGCCATGGTAGACCAAAACTTATCACCTCTATCTCCAGCTACAGCCAAGAAGTAGGCATGAAAGAAGTCTAGTATGAGTGAGACAGGCAGACCGTTTTCATTGTCTTCAAAGAAATCCCAGTAGAGTCCTCTGGCTTCTAGGTGATTGACGATATAGTCTTTCTCTTTTCTGTAGAAGTACTCGGTAAACTCTCCTTTGGTATCATGGATGACCATACGTCTATTGGTTTTGGCAAAGGCTGCCATCACATTGAGCATAAAGACGGTTTTACCCTGTCCCATACTTCCTACGATCAAAGAGCCTTTTTTAAGTTCATCCCAGCCTAGGGTCAGTGGTCTCTTTTCTAAATGTTTGGCAAAAAGTGAAGGCAGAAAAGAGAAGTGGTTTTTAATACGTGTATCGGTGAAACGGAAGTGATTTAGGTAGAAACTTTGCTTTTTTTTTGAGAGCCTTTGTTTGACGACAGAGGCTTTACTCCATCGTATACTGTTGGGCAGGATTCTTTTATAGTTGGCATAGGAGCCATTCTCTCCTGGGGTACCATAGATAATCTTTTCGCCATCTATCTCTTTTTCACTGAAAAAGGAGGCTAACTGCCACCCTAAAAAGCCACCTAAGGGGATGAGGATTGGTATGCCACTCATATAAGCCAAGCCTGTGCCTAGGGCGGTGCCTGTTAGTTTGAGTTGCAT
>JALSQA010000149.1 GCA_026985685.1 Campylobacterales bacterium
TAGCTCTCAAAGATGGTACTTTTGCACTTCATGTAGTAGTTCCTGCGGGTATATTTGATGGGGATGCGATGATAGAGGTTTCTGAGATTGCTAAGATTTATGGATATGGTATACGCCTAAGTGTAGATCAAAATCTCTATATCACTGGTATAAAAGAAGATGATTTAGACAAAGTTTTAACTTGGGATATCTTTGACAAATACAAAAATATCAATACTCCTTTTTACAATAACATGATCTCATGTGCGGGTAGTGATACCTGTGCTTTTGGTGTTATCCGAGGTAAAGTAGATGCTTTAGAGATGTCAAGATACCTAAGTGAAACAATATCACTAGAAGATGGAAAAATACGAATCTACTGGTCTGCTTGTATAAAAGGGTGTGGTATTCATGAATTAGGAGATATAGGTTTGCTTGGATGTAAAGCTAGAGTTGAGGGGAAAGCAGTTCCAGGTGTAGATATCATGGTTGGCGGAAAATTGGTCAATGAAAGTCAAGATGCACATATTGTCCTAAAAGCTATACCACTTGAGTTAGCAAAATATTATGTAGAGGAGCTGGTATTAGAATACAAACGACTCAAAAAACCAAATGAAAGTTTTGAATATTTTTATGACCGCCTTTTATCGGATTACTCTTTTGGAGCCATCGCATTTTTGATGAGTTATAACTATTTGGTAAATAAAAAATACAATAGAGAAGATTTAAAACTCTCCCTCTCAGAAAATACAAAAACAGGAAAGATTGAAAGCTTTGAAATTTTTCATTTTGGAGAACAGCTCTATAGAAAGATTGAAGGATCTGCACCTTATGGAATCGTCAAAAATTTTACACCAGTAGGAAAATCTGTAAAACTTACAACTAAAATAAATCCACAAATAGATGAACTTATAAATAAAATGATTGCAAATGATAGTAAAAAAGTAGATGTTTTTTCAGAACTTTTAGTAGAAATAAATTCGTTTTAGAGTATGTAACAAGAAAAAATTTCTTGTTACATTATTGTTTTGATTAGTAATTGATTGTTGCTGTGATAAACTTCAATTTGCAGTTACTGATTTTTGTAAATGTATTACATCCACATTTTGCATAGTTTTTATACCCTACAAGTACTTGCTCTTCGATTGTTTGATAAACTGTTTTACATTTTGTCAAAATACATCTTTTAGAAACGACGATACCACCTGTAGTACAAGCACCTACACCACTTTGTTTATAGTCGATATTACTTTTTTGCTGCTCTTCCCAACACTCTTTATGAGGGATTTTTTTAAATACTGTTTTAAAAATTGGCTCACATTTTACTACTGGAAAATTACATTTGATAGAACCTGCCTGTAAACTTACTGCTAAACCCAAACCTGCTACGATTGCTAATGCCTTGTTCATTCTGAACTCCTTTGTTAATTAAATTTTACTCTGTAAGTATAAGACATATTGTTAATATAGCAATTAAGATAATAAATAATTATAATTTAATTTTTAATATAAAAGATAAAATTATCTTTAAAAAATATCTTTTTTCATTCATGAACCTTAAAAAACAGTCATAAAACCATACTTTTTTAGTAATCTTTTTTTTACTTATGTAAATATTACAATATAAAAGTGTATTTTTGAAACATTTCATAAAAAGATTGTGGATTTATAAGGGGTTTTGAAAATTTTTGGAAGATAAATATCTAAGAATACAAGAGATTTTCTCCAGATATCTTAGATATTTAGTAAAATATTATTAACCTTTTGAGGCGACTTTGATATTTTTTGATTTAAAATATGTTTTGATATCTTGTTTAAGTTCAGGCATCTGTTTTAGACCAACAAAACCTTGTAAAATCTTACCATTTTTGATATAAAGTATCGCAGGAACTTGTGGTGTACCATACATATTAACCACTTCTTGACTTTTATCTATATTTACCTGGTAAATTTTAATATTCTCTTTTTTTGCATTTACTTTTTGAAGATTTCGTTTCATCTCTTTACAAGGCACACACCAGGGAGCATAAAATTCCACAATCACATTTCCTTTGGAAATCTTTTTTTCAAACTCTTTAAGATTTTTTATATGTTCAAATGCATACATAGAAGATGTAGCAACCATCATACTCAAACCAATTAATATAAATTTTTTCATATCATAACTCCATATTTATAATTTATAGGCAATTCTTGCCAACCTATATAAGTATTATTTTAACATTAAATGCAATAATTAGTGTTAAAATTTTCATTAAAAGACAAATATTATTAACCTAAGTTACTATTCTTTACTATTTTTGTCTACCAAACTAATAAAAATTATGTTATAATAAAAAAGGTACAGCAGGTGATTGCTGACAAAAGTCAGAGGAAAGTCCGGGCTGCAATGAGACAAAATTCCATCTAACTGATGGCCGAGGTAACTCGAGGGCAAGTGCAACAGAAAGTAAACCGCCGATTGGATTTCCATTCGGTAAGGGTGAAAGGGTGAGGTAAGAGCTCACCGGTACGTTGTGTAAACTTCGTAGCCAGGTAAACCCAATTTGCAGCAAAAAGTGCGTGGTATAAGTCTCATGAATTGGCACTTTGCTTAAAGTCTTTTGTAAAAAAGAACTTAGATAAATAATCACCCAATGACAAAACCCGGCTTATCGCTGTACCTCACTATATAAGGTTTTTCTAACATGAAAAAAAGTATTTCACTGGTTTTAGGAAGTGGCGGTGCAAGAGGTTATGCTCACATAGGAGTCATTGACGTTTTAGAAAAAGAAGGCTATAAAATAGAATCCATTTCAGGATCTTCTATGGGAGCTTTGATTGGTGGATTATATGCTTGTGGCAAACTCTCACTTTATAAAGAATGGGTTCTATCTTTAGACTTTTTTTCTGTACTTAAATTGATAGATTTTTCCTTTGCTACAACAGGTGTTATCAAGGGTGACAAAGTATTTGATATTTTAGAAGATTTTATTGGAGATATACAAATTCAAGATCTTCCTATCTCCTTTACAGCTGTTGCAACTGATTTAAATACGCAAAAAGAGATCTGGTTTCAAGAAGGTAGCCTTTTGAAAGCCATTCGTGCTTCTATAGCTATTCCTACAGTGTTCACACCTCAAATCAATGAAAAACATCTTCTAGTAGATGGTGGTATTTTAAATCCTCTGCCAACTGTTCCCCTGCTTTCTGATGTAACAGATTTACTTATCGCTGTAAATCTAAACGGTGAAAGACAAGCAACACCCCTCCTCTCTTCAACCAATAGAGAAAACTCAATACAAAACAAAATCACTGAATTTTTACAAAAAAATTTCAGTTCACAAAATCAACACGAAGAACAAAACTATTTTACTATCATCTCTAAAACTATAGAAACCATGCAAAATCTTATCACTCGTTATGAGCTTGCTGCACATCAGCCTGATATAGTTATAGAAATTCCTAAAAACTTATGTGGTTTTTATGAATTTCACCAGGCTCAAAAAATCATCGACTATGGTAAAGAGATGGCATACAAAAAAATAAAAGCATAT
>JALSQA010000150.1 GCA_026985685.1 Campylobacterales bacterium
GTATGATATTATTAAAAGAGATGAGATTTTTTGCTTCCAGTGGTATCGTACATTGTTATAGTTTTTTCCACTCACTTTTAACCACACCATAATCGATAATATCAAAAAAGATATCCCCTTTTTTATAATGCTCTTTTCGTCTGCCTTCACATTTTAATCCCGCTTTTTGCATCACTTTTCCAGATGCGATATTTGGATGAAAGTGATGTGATGCAACACGGTGAATCTCTAACTCTTCAAAACAGTAAGCAACTACTTCACTAACCGCCTCACTCATATACCCTTTACCCCACCATGCTTTACCAAGCCAATATCCAAGCGTTACATGGTCGTCTTTTTGATTTATATCTATACCAACAACACCAATCAACTCATTTTCATCTTTGAGAGTGATACAAAACTCGATATTTTCTTTCTCGCGATAATTTATATAAGAGTTTTCTACAAACTTTACAGCATCCTCTGTTTTATATGGAACAGGAATTGAATCAGACATAAGTAATGCCATATCTTTATCACTATGTATATCAACAATAGATTCTACATCTTTCATGTGCAACGGGCGAAGCTTCAGTCTCTGTGTCACTAAAGTAACTTGCTCTTTTGGTAACTCTTTTATCATAAATACTCCTTTTTTGTTCCCCAGCACACACTCGTTCCCAAGCTGCAGCTTGGGAACGAGTGTGAAATTTTAAAATTTATATCAGATTATTTTAGCATAAAAAGTTAGTTTTTGTTAAAATACACTTTAAACAATAAAAGGATTTATAACATAAATATGAAAAAGTCAATTATTTACTTAGTTTTTACACCGTTGTCGTTATTGCATGCTTCATCGTTTGGTCAAATCATAGAAAGTATAGATATTGATACTTGGCGAATCTCTTTTCTTGTGATGTTTTTTGTGGCACTTTTAAATCTTTTTCTTTTTAGAAGAAGTGTAAAGAAAAATCGTGCACTTTTGGATGAAAAAGAGGAAAAAATAGAGTTTCTGCGTAAGATTAATGTAGAAAATGAACAACGAACAACGCGTAAAAAACACAAGTTGGAAAAAAAGATACTAAAACTTGAGCATGAAAAAGAGAAGTTAGAAGCTAAACTCAAAGATGGCAGTAAAAATCAAGTTGTAAGCAAAATAGAAGAGTATCAACGACAAAGAGCTAAGCAACTAGATCGTGCTGGCTTACAAAAAAGTTAGGAGTTGGTGATGCAAGAAGAACAAAATTCTTTGCCGATGCAACTTTCTAGCCAAGATATGTCTATCATGATAGGGGAGATGGATGGTCTTTATCAAAAGGGTGTGTTGGCATATACCAAAGGAGTGCATCAGTTTAAGCAGGAAATCCTCAAGCAAAAAAATCTCTTACAACTTAAAAAAGATGCTATCAGGGAAGATGAAAAAAAGTTAGAATCTTTTCTTTATGAGTTGGGCTATGATGAGAAAAATTTACAGAAAAAACAACTTGAATTTTTAGAAAAGATACGATCGATTCACGAGTTAAAATCAGAGTATGCCTCATTGCTAGATGAAGGGGAATATCAAAAGATTTTAGATGCAAAAAGCAAAAATATTTATGCACTAGAAGATGAGATAGAAGAGCTGGAAATGGCACTCTTGCAAAAAGAGTTAGAGCGGATAAATCTCGTAGAAAGATTAACACCTTTGCGTTTAGAAATTCAAAAACTCGAAGATGCTATCGCTGAACTGGAATTTGATAAAAACCATTTTGAATCTGTGGCGTTACATCAAGTCTCGCCTGTACAGTCAGGTGCGATGAAATTACTTCAAAAAGAGAGAGAAGTGATTGAAACGGAGATAGAAGAATAGTTTGGGTTAAAGGATTCATATGTTTGAGAGCAAAAATATTGCATATCTCATCATCGCTGCAATTGTATTTTACATAGGTCATGCTTATATTGATACTTTAGCTGTGGTGAATGATGCCAATGATGACTATATGAAAAAATCCCCATGGATGCACAAACACGACAAAAATACACTACTTCGCAAAGAAGCTGCTATGCGAGAATTTGTAAGCACTTATCATGAGATGTACGGAAGGAGTGAAGAGAGTGAAGCAAAACTAAAAAAGATTTTGTATGAAAAATATGGCAAACGCTACTATGGAAGCTATAACACTGGAAATATCTTCAATGAAACACTTATGGATGAACCTTTGCAGTTTATCGATATCTCTGGATCCATAGACCCTAGTATGTCCTATAAAGTCTTTACGATACACGAATCGACTGTTAATAAAAGTGAATGTCGGTATTCACATTTTAGTTTATTTGGTGGTTATAGTACGGGACAAAAGCGTAAAAACTTTACCTATATACCAACTATTGAGAGTGGCAGACATCACCTCCTTGTTCCGATACATCCCTATGGATCTGATAATCCTTGTGGATATAAACTCTATGCCGTTGATTTGCATATCCAGTCAAAAGAACATAGTAGTCAATACTATAATGTGCCACTTTTTACAAATAACAAGGCATATGCGGATCAATATCCATCGGTCGGGATTTATCAATCTTATATGGGAGATAAAAACCGTCTGATAGATATTGAGTGCCTTGCACCTGGGCTTTATGAGAAAGACTATACGCCTTGTTTACAAAAACCACTAAAAAGAGGCAAATCAGTCGTGCGGTATATCCCTAGAGTGCAAGGTGATTATGTCATCAATTTTTCTAAGATAGGGACTGAAACGCTTAGCGATGATGAGGTACATAAGATCAGACATCCTCGACATCGTAGTGATATAGAAGGCAATAGTGGCAATGTCATACGGTTTTAGAGGTGTCCTTAATAAACTTGTAATACAATACTATCATGATAAGTGAACTAAAAAACACTCCCTTTTCTCTCGTCCTATCTGGTGGTGGTGCACTGGGTATCGCACATCTAGGCGTACTCTTTGATATGGAACAAGCCAAACTCACTCCTGCTGAAATCATCGGAACGAGTATGGGTGGTATCGTGGGTGCGTGTGTGGCTATCGGGATGAGGGAGAGGGAGATTTATGAGGCGATGAAGGCATTTAGCCGTGTCACCTCGTGGATAAAATTTTCATTATCGGGAAATGCAATCGTAGATAACGCCAAAATAGAAAAAATCTTTGACAGACTTTTTGAGGGGCGTATGATGGCAGATACGAAGATTCCTCTCAAAATCATCACGACCAATCTGCTTGATGGTTCTAAACGGGTTTTTGATGCAGAAGATAGTGTGCTGATCAAAGATGCCTTACTTGCGACGATGGCGATTCCTGGGATATTTGACGAACATATCATCGAGGGTGAGACTTATGGTGATGGATTTTTGTGTGAAAATCTAGGGCTTAGAGAGTGTTATCATGATAGCATTTTGGCAGTAGATGTGCTAGGAAAACATGCCTTTGAGATGCAGATGCCCGAGAATTTCTTTAAAACAGCCAATGTCTTAGAAATGTTTGAACGCTCCATGCGACTGCTCATCTACAATCAGACACAAAATGCTAT
>JALSQA010000151.1 GCA_026985685.1 Campylobacterales bacterium
TCTCTTCATCTAGTGGTGTGGATATGGGCTTTTGGATACGGATTCTTAATCCTAAGTTGTCTACGGTTTTGGATGCGGTGATACGAAATGGTTTTTGTGCATTGATTTTGATTTGTGTGTTTTTTTGGGCTGGTGATATGGTGATTGTCTGTGCGATTGATGAGTTTAGTGTTTTGGAAAAAGTTTTTTCTTTTGTTGTTACTTCTTTTAGTAGGAGTGTGATGCTGTTTTGGTCTTTTGTTTTGGTGATTTTATCGAGGTATGGTTTGTCGAAAGTGAGCATGATATCTATACGGTCTGGTTTTTGGTAGAGTGAGTGTTTAACTAATGTAGTCGAAAAAGCGTAAGAAAATAGTAATACAAGCGTAAAAAGTAATCGTAAAATCACTGTCTCTCTTTTTTGAAATATTGGATGATAGAATCAGAATCTAAGATTTCATTGATTCGTATTGCAAGATTTTCTTCATAAACCATCACTTCACCTTTGCCTACTATCTTTTTATTTACATATAGTTCGACACTTTCACCGGCTGGTTTACCCAAATCTATAACAGAACCTTTTTGTAATTTGAGATAATCTTCGACTTTAACCATCGTCGAGCCTAATTCTGTTACTAATGTGACAGTTATATCCATCATCTTGTCAAAGTTAAGTGGATGATTTTGTAATGATTCATTTTCCATAGTAAGTATTATACCTTTAAGTTGCTTTTATGTAAAATCGGTCAATTTTCAAATAGGTAAATCATGAGTATAGAATTAGCGATAGTTGGCGTTTTCGTGGGAGCGATTTCAGGTTTTTTTGGTGTGGGTGGCGGTACAATTCTTGTGCCTATACTTTTGTATCTTGGGTTTGATATCAAGGATGCCATCGGTATCTCTGTGGTACAGATGGTTTTTAGCTCAATTTTTGGTTCTTTTTTAAATTTTAAAAAGGGTTCATTAAAAATCTCTAGTACAATCTTTTTTGGTTTTGGTGGTTTTTTGGGTGGATTGCTGAGTGGTTATATCGTACATATACTCTCTTCAAAAACATTGACTTTTATATTGCTTGGTGTGGTGCTTTTTGCGATTTATCGCTTTTTTCATGCTCCAGCTCACAGTGATGAAAAAGAGATTGAAAATAGATTACTATTTTTGGCTATTGGGGTGATGATTGGTATATTTGCTACTAGTGTGGGAATTGGTGGGGCATTGCTTTTGACTCCTATCATGGTAGGTTTTTTACATTTTAATGTAAAAGAAGCTGTATCAGCGGCTTTGTTTTTTGTAGTATTTTCATCGGTGGCGGGTTTGATTAGTCTGAGTCGATATGGTTATGTTGATTTTGGACATGGTTTAGTTATCGGTATCGCTTCTTTGATAGGGGTCTATTTTGGGATACATTTTGCCCACAAAACAGATCCTAAACGGCACAAAAATCTTATATTGATACTCAATTTCATCATCTTGGCACTTATCGCCAATAAACTTTTCAGAGGCTAACATGGACAAAATCAAAGTTTTTGGTGCAAGAGAGCACAATCTCAAAAATATAAATATAGAAATTCCAAAAAATTCTCTTGTTGTTATCACAGGAATTAGTGGAAGTGGTAAGAGTACTTTGGCTTTTGATACGCTTTATGCTGAAGGGCAAAGGCGTTATATCGAGTCTCTCTCTTCTTATGCGAGACAATTTTTAGATCGTGTGGGTAAACCTGATGTCGATAAGATAGAAGGGCTGACTCCTGCTATTGCTATCGATCAAAAAACAACATCTAAAAATCCACGCTCAACAGTTGGAACGATTACTGAAATTTATGATTATCTGAGACTTTTGTATGCAAGGGTAGGTAAGCAGCATTGTCATCAATGTGGAAAACCAATCTCCCAGATGAGTGCGGCAGATATTATCGAGCAAGTGCAAAAACTCCCACAAGGTGCAAAGATTGTTATGACTGCTCCTTTGATTCGTGAGAAGAAGGGAACATTTAGTGATCTTTTGGAGTCTTTGGTTGCAAAGGGATATGTACGTGCCATGATCGATGGTGTGATGGTAAGATTGGATGATGAGATTGAGCTTAGTAAAACTAAAAAGCACACTATAAAAGTAGTTATAGACCGTGTTGTTGTCAAAGAGGAAAATCGCCAGAGAATTGCCGAAGATGTCGAAAAAGCACTCAAAGAGAGTTATGGTGAACTGGAGATTGAGATTTTAAATGCCAAAGAGCTGGAGTTTGGGAGTGAGCATATTCATTATAGTGAGCATTTTGCCTGTTTTGACTGTAAGATATCTTTTGAACCGCTTGAACCACTTTCGTTTTCTTTCAATTCTCCAAAGGGTGCCTGTGAAGTTTGTGATGGATTGGGTATACGATATGCACTTGATCTCAAAAAGGTGATAGATCCTCATTTGCCTATCGAAAAGGGTGCTATCAAATTACTTTATGGTTTCAATAAAGGTTACTATTTCAAACTCATGTTAGGTTTTTGTGAAGCTGCTGGGATTGATGTGAGTATTCCTTTTGAAGAGCTTCCTTCTCACCAGCAAAAAGCTGTACTACACGGAGGTGTTGAGGCTTCTACTTTTACATGGAAACGGCACAAAGTTGTACGTCCATTTCGTGGAGTGATTCAAATCGCACATGATATGCTAAAAGATGAAAAAGAGCTTGGCGAATATATGACAGAAAAAGTGTGTGATAACTGTGGCGGGAACAGACTCTCTAAGCGTTCTTTGGCTGTAAAAGTAGCAGGATTGGGGATAGCAGATATTTTGCAGATGCCTATTGAGGACAGTTATGCTTTTTATGCAGATGAGAAAAATTTTGACTATTTTACACCACAGCAAAAGATGATCGCTGCTTCTATTTTAAAAGAGATAAATGAGAGATTGTTTTTTCTATATGATGTCGGGCTTGGTTATCTTTCATTGGGCAGAGATGCGAGGACGATTAGTGGTGGTGAAGCACAGAGAATCCGTATCGCTTCTCAGATAGGAAGTGGCTTGACTGGTGTGATGTATGTCTTGGATGAGCCTAGTATAGGTCTTCATGAGAGAGATACTTTGCGTTTGATCAAAACTCTTAAAAACTTACAGCAAAAAGGAAACTCTGTTATCGTTGTAGAACATGACAAAGAGACTATCGAAGCTGCTGATTTTATCATAGATATAGGACCAAAAGCTGGTAAATTTGGTGGTGAAGTGATATTTAACGGTACATTATCCAAACTCAAAAAAGCAAAAACTTTAACAGCTGATTATCTGTATGGGCGAAAAAAGATAGAGTATTTTAAAGCAAGAGAACAAAAAGAGTGGCTTTTGATAAATAACGTAACACTAAACAATATCAAAAACCTTGATGTAAAAATTCCTTTGGCAAATCTCGTTGCGGTTACTGGTGTGAGTGGTAGTGGTAAGAGTTCTTTGATCTTACAGACACTATTGCCTGTGGCTAAAGAGTTGTTAAATCGAAGTAAAAAAGTCAAAAAAGTAGAAGGAGTTGAATGTCTTGGGCTTGATAAATT
>JALSQA010000152.1 GCA_026985685.1 Campylobacterales bacterium
AAGTGATATATCAAGCGGTAGATTATCCATCTCATATATTGGAAACTCTGGTTTTTCATCGCTGATAGTATGTTTGCTTGACTCCATGTAGATCGAAGCTGGTAATGCACTCTCTAACTCTACAAGATAATTTTCTAACTTTTCATCATCTCTTTTGGCTATGAGTATGAGTCTGTTTTGAGTATATTGCAACTCTATTGCAAGGTTTGATTTTTGGGCTAATGCTTGTATGATTATTGCGATATAATCTCTTTTACTTCGTAAAAATATTTCAAATATAAAATACAACTCTTTTACCTTTTATACATGGATTTGCTGTGTAGGGTTTGCATAATCAAAAAGTATATCTTTTAGTGAAGTCTGACTCTCTTTTTCTTCTAAAATGATTCCATCTTTGGCTAATGTTTCTATGGTTTTTTCTATCAATTTCGGGAACTCTTTTTGAATCTCTGGTGTAAGTGTCGCTTCTACAGGCATAATATCATGAGGTTTCATAGCGATAATCTCTACATCTGACATCGCATCATCCAACACAGAGCAAATCTCTAGCATCATGACAACTTCTACTTCATTGGCACTCTGTCTGGTTGTACCTTGACCGATTATCTCATCTTTTGAAAATAAAAAAACATCTCCGCTATTTCCTTCAACTGAGGTGGTGCCAAGTATATAGACTTTTTCATACTCTTGAAAATATGTCATCAGTGTAAATCCCAATCCCCCGCCATCTAAAACTGTTATATTGGAAGGTATGTTGAAGTTACGGCGGATATATTCGGCTGCGTAAATCCCAAGACCATCATCGCTGAACATGATATTTCCGATACCGATAAGTGCATATTTTTTATCCAATAACTCTACCCTTTTTTAAATTTTAAATCTTTAAAGATAAGGCTATTTTTTCTTAGCACCACCTGTAAAGATTTGCAATATACCCCTTTGAATAACTTACTTAATCGAACAACATCTGCAGCGAAAGGGTCAAAATTTCGCAGAAATTTTGGGGTACCCATCGTGAAGCCGTTTGAGATTAAGTAAATTATTCAAAGGGTTCTATCGGAAACGATAACTTTAATCCCGTCAAATGGGCGTAGCTAAAGCAACGCTTCCGATTTTATTTAGTTGTTTTTGTCCTCTTCTTTGACAAATTTGTTACCACCAAAAACAATAGCGATATCACCTTCTTGCCAAAAAATCGTTCTCCACACCTGATAATAGATATGAAATACTACCCAAGTGATGATAAACCACATCGTATAGTGATGCACAATTCTTACATCCATGATAGTCGGTATAGTACCTCCGATCAATGTATGTGAAACTGGTATCGTCCAATCTGTCACCATATGCAACATAGCAGGCCACCAGGCACCGATGCTACTCATACCACTCTCAAGTCCATGTACATAAAGTTGCAATCCTGTAAACAGCATCCAAGCCAATAGCAGATGAAAAATCGTAAAATAGACTGTATTGAAACTATCACTATGTGAAGAATCAAACTTTTTTCTACGATTGAGTGTGATGAGATTGATCAAAACCTCAAAAAACTCTTTGATATTTTTAGGTGTAGGCAACAATTTCAAAATCGGCTTTTCAAATCTTGAAAAGAAATATAGATAAGCCACGATGATAGATGTCACATCAAAGATGATAGCCACTATAAAATGTCCCCATCTATTCCATGCCATGACATACTTATCCACCGCACCCTCGGCTATCAGTGTCTGATAGTACGGTTCTGCTATGTAAAGCCCAGTGATGATTGCGACCACCATTGATATCGCATTGACCCAATGGATGATTCGCATAGCACCAGTCATTCGCTTCACATTTTTATATTCATTTTTCATGATCTATCCTTTAAAATGTGCAGTTAGGATCGACTTTATAGACTGCCAACTCTTTGCCTTTTGTATCGACCACATGAACAGCACAGGCGATACAAGGATCAAAACTGTGAATTGTTCGTATGATCTCCAATGGTTCTTGGGGATTGGCAACTTTTGTACCGATCAAACTAGCTTCATATGCTCCAAGCTGACCTTTATGATCTCTTGGTCCCGCATTCCAGGTAGATGGCACAACCGCTTGATAGTTGGTTATTTTTCCATCTTTGATATTTACCCAGTGTCCAAGTGAACCTCTTGGAGCTTCGGCAAGTCCCATACCTTTGGTATCTGCTGCAACCTCATCAAAATCGAACTCAGTCCAAGTGCTAAGATCACCACTTGCAGCATTTTTTGCCAACTCATCAACCCATTCCATCATGACATCTGCCATAAGCTCAGTCTCGATAGCACGACCTGCTGTTCTACCAACTGTTGAAAATAGTACAGTTATAGGGAGGTTTGCTCTTTTTAGGAAGTTTCCTACATATTTTTTGATTCGCTCATCACCTTTGACATAACCTACAACCATCCTCGCAAGTGGTCCAACTTCTACAGGTTTGCCATCATATCTTGGAGATTTTATCCATGAGTATTTTTCATCAGTTTTTAGGTATTTGTATCCATCATCACCCTCTTTTAGACCTGTATAATTTGGTATAGTTTCACCTACATAAGGATGAAGTGGTTTATCACCTTTATACCATGAGTGCGTAACATCTTCGGTTATTTTATTTGGATCAACTTCAAAAGCTTTTGAGATATCACCATCAAGAACCAATCCAGAAGGGAAAAGTTTAGAAGCTTTATAAAATCCTGTATCATCAAGTCTAAAGTCACCATAACTCATGTAACTTAAAAGTCCACCACCTGTTCCACCAACACCTTTGTAAGTAGCATCTTTATCTGTTGCTTCCTCGGCATACATCGTTCCTGCCATGTAAACATCTGGTAGATATGCACCTTTGATAAACTCGGTGCTTTCCATAAGCAACTGTTTAAATAGTGCTATTCTTGCAGGGTTTTTTATATCTTGCACACATGTCACACCACCGACGACTATTGATTGAGGGTGTGGATTTTTACCACCAAAAATAGCTTGCATCTTTGCCATCTCTCTTTGGATATCAAGAGCTTTTAGATAGTGGGCTACACCTATGAGGTTTTGTTCAGGGGTGAGTTTATAGTGTTTGTTACCCCAGTAACCGTTTCCAAAGATACCAAGTCTTCCCTGTTTTGCAAACTTGATCACTCTATCTTGTACCGCTTTGAAGTCCGCTTCTGCCGAAATGTAAGGCTTATGACCAGCAACACCTGCCCATTTGACTGCTTCTTGGGCTGTCTTTTGTGGATCAGCTTTGGTGGCTGAAAGTACATCCACAAAATCGAGTGCATGAAGATGATAAAAATGCACCAAGTGATCATGAACATATAATGCACCTTGAATCAGATTTCTAACTAATCTCGCATTTTTAGGAATTGTGATTTTAAAAGCATCTTCCACCGCTTCGATACTTCGCTGATAATGCGTACCAGTACAGACACCACAGATTCTCATCGCCAAAAGTCCTGCATCTCTTGGATCTCTTCCTTTCAAGATAGTCTCAATTCCTCT
>JALSQA010000153.1 GCA_026985685.1 Campylobacterales bacterium
GGTGCTATGACATAAACTAGAAAATAGAAAAAATTAAACATCGTTATAGGGTCAATAAAAAAATATTTTTTACGAGTAATTTCGTAATAAAAGATACTAAACCCGAGCAAAAGATAAATAAATAATGCCACTGCATATCCTGTTATGTATAATTAAAGGGTACCTCCACTGCCATCAAACTAATAAATTATTATTGGAAATGGTGACTTTAGTCCCATCAAACTAATGTCTGGCTAAAGCAAGACTTCCAAAAAACTTCTTAACTTAATGGTATTAGAGGTGCCCTTAAATTAAATCGTCTTTTTTAGAAATATATTTATTTTATTTAGTTATTATCACTACATGAAGTATGTATATTTAGTTTTTTTCATCTCCTTTTTTGTTCCCGTACAAAGTGTTGCTTTGAAATTATCTGTTAATATAGATAAAACAGATATTAAAGTTTATGATCAATCTTCAAAACGTTTACTCTTGTCTGCAAAGAAGAGTGAATTTGTAAAGAGAGATGATCAAAACCCGCTTGATATTCAAACAGATTTTTTTCCCCGGGATGATGGATTTGATGTTGTTGTCAGTATTAAAAATGAAACTTTAAAGTATCAAAACATGGTCGATTTTTATATCCCTGGTATCTATTTAGAAAATAAAACTTCACTAAATATCCTCTCAACAAATACTCATCTTTATATGCAAAAACGAGATATAAAAGATATCAGACATCCAAATCCTTACTTTAGTGTAGGTTCTTTGATCCGAAAAGATCAAAATGGAAATTTTGTCGAAAATGAGTGTTATTATGGGGCTGATACTTTTACTCCATATGCTCCAGTCATCGTTGCAAGTGATGATCATATAGCTGTTGGTAGTGCTTTGATGTATCCATTTTTGGCATATAAGGATGATAGAAAAGACGGTAGTGGAAAATTTCATATAGTAAAAAATAAATTTTATCCAAAGATGCGTATTTATAAAGATCAAGATAGCTGGAGATATGCTTATATCTTTCCAAAATCACTACCTCTTAAATCTATGATAGCTCCAGGAAATAAATATACTTTTATTATCCCTGTACGTTTTAAAAAATCAAAGCACTATATCCAGACACTATCTCCTTATAAAAAGTTTTTGCATACACTTTATGGTGAGGGAAAAGATTTGAAAAAGGATTTATCTCCAATTTTAACGATCAATTTCGCTTTTTATGGAAGTGTAACAGATCAGAACAAACGAGGCTGGGCATGGGGACTTGAAAAGATAGATAAAGATATGCAAAGTTATCTCCCTTTATATGAAGTAAGTACAGCTTTGAGTGAAATCATGAAATATAAAGGATATAAACGAGTGATGTTTGTAGCTTTTAGTGGTGTATATGATACAAGAGTTTGTAAAAAAATGGATTATCAACTTCCTTTTCAAATACTTAGCAATCTTGAATATGGGATGCAAAAGGATATAAAAAAATCTTTAAATATCTTTCGACAAAAAGGACAAAAAGTTGAATTGTGGTGGGGAATAGCTGGCTCAATGCCACTAGATGAAAATGGTGAGTTGTTAGATCCCTCTAGTTGGAAAGCTTGTGATAATAGACCTTTTTTGCCCGAACATGAGAATGAAAAGGCATATGCTTTAAGAGAGTTAAATCTCGCACAAAAGTATCATATCGATACGCTTATCTTAGATGCTTATACAAGGATGGAAGAAAAAAGAGCGTTTTACTGGTTAAAGTATATGAAAAAAACTACTCCAAAGATAAACTTTGCTTTGGAGATGGAGCTTGATATCATGCATACACAAGCAGCCATAACCCTTCAGCCAGAAAATGAACTTTTTGATGGTATAGATTTAAAAGCAGCAAAAATAACCAAAGCTCCGATCCTTGCAGAGTATCTAAATCCAAACTCTGAGATTCGTGTATGGTTACAGCATCAGGCAATGGGGAAAGAGCAAAGAAAATATGTCAAAGATTTGATAGATATGGGTTATACACCTATGGTGATCATGCCAGATAGTCCCTTGTTAAATCATGATGAAAATAATGTCACCAAAAGAATACTAGCACATCCAGAAGTTTTTATGGATGTGAAGTATAAATATTAACCTTCTATATCATGCCATTTTTTACTATCAGCGTCTCTGTGTGAGATGAGGCAAGTGTCTATTGGGTATCCCCAGTGAGAGATTATAGGTGTAATATTTGCCTTATTGTGTGTGCTTGTATAGATATCCACACCAAGTTTGACACGTTTGTATTCAAAACTCTCTTGTGAAAAGCTTACAAAAAGTATATCTATATTTTCATTTTGATGCATACGCTGAAGTGCAAATTCAGTGACTTTATCCATGAAACTAGTCAAAATCAATCCACATCTAGGTATGATATCCCCATCATCACCGACAAAACCAGCTGCTAAATCATGTTCATACTCTTTATCTTTAAAAAAAGCTTTTCCATCTATATGAATAAAACTATCACTTAAAGCAGGGTTGTTTTTTAATGCTTTATAGGCACGGTTTTTGAGATTTCTTTCAGAAAGAAGTTTTAATGATTTTTCAGTTATATATTTATTGTTATTTAAAAGATATTTCAAAATTTCCTGTGTTTTAGATTCTAGCTCATCTCCTTCAAGATTATTGATAAGCATAGTTGGAATGATTTTAACTTTTTGTTTATATTTTTGAACAATTTTTTCACATAGAGACTCTGAAAATTCTATATTTTGTTTTGCCCATGAAATATTTTCATCTTCTTTAGGCAATTTAAAATGTCCAATTTCAAGAACAACTACTACAGGATTGGTAGTGAGAGTTAGTTTGTCTTCAATGATCTTAATAAGAGTTGAGAGTTTCTCTTCTTTCCAAATATCAAATGAAACTGTTGGAGCAGTATAAACTTTTTCTTCTGATGTATCTGTGCAGTTATTCAAATTTTTATCCTTATGAAAAATGGCGATTATGCCATAGTTGATAGAGAAATATCGACCAAAGTTTATATTTGTACTCTTTTTTGCCATTTAAAAAGGCATCTCTTATGAGGATTACCTCTTTTTGTTTCAAAATTTCACTTTTTTGAATACTTTCACTATTTAGTGTATCTATCAAAAGCTCTTTAAGTACTCCACTCATCCAGTAAGAAAAAGGAATATCAAACCCCATTTTTGGTCTGTTGAGTAACTCTTTTGGTATATAGCGATGTGCTATCTCTTTTAAAAGATATTTTTTAATGCCATTTTTGAGTTTAAGTTCCTGGGGAATAGTTGCCATGAAAGATATAAGCTCTTTATCTAAAAAAGGATTACGCATACTGATATCATGATAATCCAACGCACCAGAAACTTTTGTTAACTCACCATCTCTTAAAAAAGAGTTAAAATATGAACCAGTTATGATATCGGATGTTTGGGCATACTTACCAAATGTTAGATTGTCAAAAGGTGTTTTATAGCAAAAGAGGGGATGTTCTAGTAGCTCAAAGAGTGCTTCATCGGTAAAAAGTGTC
>JALSQA010000154.1 GCA_026985685.1 Campylobacterales bacterium
CTTATTACAATCTCTAATCTAACATATGATTTGAAACTTTGGCATCAAACAAAAAAGATGATATCAGATGAAAAAAATAAAATTCTTTTAGCTTTTGATAAAGCACCCAAAGCATTACGTTTGTTGATCAGACTGGAGGAGGGGACAATTTTGTTAAAATCTTCTAAGCAAAATCTTTTGCAAAACAAAGAGAAAATTAGACAAATAAAATATCCATTTTTACTTACAAAGCCAGAAAACACAAATAGCTATCTACTTTGCAATATGGAAAGTTGTTTTTATTATGACAAAAATCTTACAAAAGTGATAGAAAATATAAAGTAAAAAATGTGAAGGCACCTAAAGGAGGCGAAAGATGCCTTCACGCAGACTGTGATGAATGACTTTCTTGGCTTGTCATTTGTTGCTACTTTCCAGCAACGTAGTAATCATAACTAAATAGGAGTAAAATCATCCTTTTAATTTAAAACTAATAGTTTAATAAAAGATAAATTTTATGTTTTATTGTTTTTAATTAACTCTTTAAGCTCATCAATATCTTCTTTGGTTGCTAAACCCATCTCTTGAACAATTGATTTTACTTTCTCTTTCAAGCCATCTTCCATGCGTTCTTTTTCTTGTGAAGCTTTTTCTTTAGTTTCATCTACTGTTTTGAGGATATCCTCTTTAGATGCATTGGCTTTTTGAAAAATCTCATTAAATTCATCGGAAAATTTATCTTTGATAAGTAGCATGACACCAAGAGCTTTGTATAAAAGCTCTTTATCGTCTTGTGGTTTTTTTGTCTCATTGGACATAGTAGATCCTTTTACTCTGCGTAGCAGAATTTGTAACCTCGTCTTCTAATAGTTTCTATACATTTGATGCCAAGGTTTTTATCTAGCTTCTGGCGGATAGCATTGATCGATGTTTCTACAACATTTGGTGTGATAAATTCAGGCTCTTCCCAGATAGCATTTAAAAGTCTGTCTTTAGAGATAACTTGATTTTTATGTTCTGCAAGATAAACCAATATATCAAAAGGTTTACCCTTGATTTCAATCTCTTTATCTTTATAAGAAGTCTTCTCTTCACTGATATCGATTGTCAGTTTACCGATTCTTATCCTGTTGTCTATAGTGCGTCTTAGTTTTGCTTCCACTCTTGCACATATTATATCCGTATCAAACGGTTCTTTGATAAAGTCATCTGCACCTGTTTTCAAAAATGCAATCTCTGTATCTTTATCTTCAATCACTGAAAGTATGATCAGTGGCACTTTGAGGTTTTTAGAAATTTTTGCGATAAATTTTTTTGTTTTGTTAAATTCAAGATCATAGTCAAGTAAGATAAGATCATAATTTCTAAATCTCAAAAAGTTTGAGCTATCGTCTATATCATAAGATTCATCGATAATAACTCTTAAGTTTGTCGCGATAGATCTTGATAAATCTTCTCCGACACCTATTGCTAATATTCTCATTTTAGTCCTTAGCTAATTCTTTCTTAAAGTCGAATGACAAATTTAGCAGAAGTTTCTTTAAATTTCCATTTATTATAGCTTTTAATATTCATAATCAACAACTTTTGTGTCAATTGCTACAGTTTTTATGTATTTTATCACTTTTAAGTGTGCTTTATGTGTTGCATAAGTGGTTAAATCTTCTTTTGAGTTAAAATCTGTGATAAGTACTATATCATAGGCTCTATCCTCTTTACTGAAGTTAAAACCCACTTCTATATTTTGTAAAATATTAATACTTTCTTTAAGCCAAAGAAGTTGTTTTTTTACCTCTTGTCTGACATTTTCATTGTTGTCTTTTAGTTTAAAAAATACTATATGTCTTACCATCTTTATAAATCCTTGTTATAGTTTTGTTGATTTTCCTTAAATTAAAATATTTGCATCATCTTTTCGAATTGTAACATATGCTTGAAAATTTTTAGCTAATTTTTTTCGATCAAACGTATGTTTTTTATTTTCATAAATATTTTCTTCAAGTTTTTTAACGATTTTTTTAATATCTTCACTCTTGTCTATATAAGGTAAAAGAGTTGAGAGTAATTCTTTGTCTGATTTTGATTTTAAGATTTTTTGTTGTGTGGATGTTGGTTTTGTTCTCGTAAATAAAATAGGACTTTTTTGAATTAATAAAGTCAATAAACTACCAAAAAGAAAAGCTCCTAATATATAAATTAGATTTAATGTATGGTTTTTTTCATTTGAAAGTTTTGTCTTATGTGCTTTTTGTAATGTTTGAAAAGTTTGTTTTTTAGACCCCTGTACCTCTATATCTATAGGATTTGTTTGTATGGTTTGAACTTTTTTCGTTTTATTGTTAAAAAAAGTGAGACTAACAGAGGGTATAGTAAAGTTTTTATCTGAAACGATTGCAAATTTTTGTTGCATAACTCCTTGGCTTTTTCCATGATTAAAGTGAACAGTATGTTTTGCTTTATCTTTATAGACTAAAGCATCTTTTACTTTTATATCAAAATCATTGATATCTTCTATATTTCCACTACCATTGACGCTTATTGTCAAATTTATAGGTTGATTTGCTTTTGTTGTGTTTTTATCAATTGTCGCTTTGATTTGGTATTGACCAAACAAAGTTACTCCCTCTGGTAGTGGAGTGACTTGAATATGCAGAGTATTTGAAAATATAGTTTTATATTTTACTCTCTCTAGTCGAAGCATATTTTTTTGTTTTTTTAACAAGATACCAATATCCATACGAGCAGGTTCTATGGTTTGATTTCCTTCTAATTGAGGAGAGATTATGTAGTCTAGTTTATATGTCATGTAACCATTTTTTATAGTATTTGGTACTTTTTTGCTAGGTTTTATCCAAAAGTTACGAAATCTTGGCGGATGAAAATCAGCTTCTGCTATCTTCTTATCTATCTTGTATTGAAATTTAAATGTGATTTTGATACTTTCACCAACATAAGCACTCTTCTTGTCACTAAACATTTGAAATTTGAAATCATCTTTTGAAGCATATAGTATATTGCTTACAAATAGTATTAAGATGATTAATTTACCAGGGTTTTGCATTTTTCTCTCTTTGTATATCTTTTATTTTAAAACGAAACGGCATTGTTTTGGGTTTACTTTTTTGTAGTTTTTGTTCCCATTTTTTGATCTCTTGTTTGCTTATGTGTTTTGGTTTTTTACTATTTTGCTGTTTGTTGCTTTTATTTTTTTTTGGATCTTTTTTATTCCCATCATCTTTTTGCTTATTTTTATTGTTGTTTTGTTTTTTATTTTTATCTTGATTGTTCTGTTTTTGTTTATTTTTCTTCTGATTTGATGGTGGCTTTTTTTTGAGATGTTTTTTTGTAAGTTCTATATTATAAATTAGATCAGGTTCTGATTTTATCTTTTTGGCTATTTCATAGGCATTGAGTGCTTTTTTGTATTCTTTATTTTGGTAGTAAGCATTACCTAAATTAAAATATATTTTATATTTCAAGTCTGGTT
>JALSQA010000155.1 GCA_026985685.1 Campylobacterales bacterium
TATGAAACTTCTCATAAGCACTATAACGAAAATATACATGAACAATAAAAAGAGCCAACATGAACAAAACAAAAAGAACCTTTTCCTTGTTGTTTTGAAATAGTGCTAACTTTTCCACTAAATAGGAGGCATCTCTATATGTGAATTTCTAGCATTTTCTTCTGCATTTTCATAAACAATCTCAACAGGTACATTACCCTTGTCCACAAAACGTGTAAATCGTTTTTGAAATACCAAATGTGCAACCCCAATAGGTCCGCTTCTGTTTTTACCGATAATCACCTCAGCATCTTCTTCTGCTTTTGATACAAACTCACTTTTATACTCTTTACCCTCTGCTTTGGCACGTTTTTCTTTCTCTTTTTCTTCACGCATTTTATAAATATCATCTCTATAAACAAACATGATGATATCAGCATCTTGTTCAATCGAACCAGATTCACGGATATCACTAAGCATAGGACGTTTATCATGACGACTTTCAAGACCACGATTTAACTGTGAAAGTGCGACAATAGGCATCTCTAACTCTCTTGCCAAAAGCTTCAATCCCCTTGAAATCTCACTCACTTCCAAGTGACGATCTTTCCCGCTTGTACCACTCATCAACTGAAGATAATCTATAATCGCCATAGATATATCAGGATTTTGTGTTTTTATCTTTCTTAGTTTTGAGCGTAATTGATTGATATTGATCAATCCATCATCATCTACAAAAAGTTTCTTTTTTGCCATATCATCACTCGCACGGCTAAGATGCGACCACTCATCATCACTCAAATCACCAACTTTTAGATTTTGAAGAGGGATAGAAGTCTTTGCACTAAGCATTCTGAGCATCAACTCTTCTGCTGGCATTTCCAAAGAAAATATAGCCACACCACGTCCATCATCTAGTGCTTTTTGAGCTAGATTTAGTGTAAAAGCTGTTTTACCCATCGCAGGTCTGGCAGCTATGATGATAAGCTGCCCTTCACTAAAACCAGCTGTGAGTTCATTTAGCTCACGAAAACCAGTATCCACACCTGTAACACCATTGTTACCACGTTTTTTCATCTCATGAATATGTGCGATTGTAGATACAACCATTTCAGGAGATTCACGAAACTCTTTGGTATTTGCATCTAAAGATATATCATAAAGCTCTTTTTGGACTATATTTAAGATATCATCACTAGGCAGATCTTGATCTACTGCTACTTCACGGATCTTTGTTGTAAGTTTTACAAGATGACGTTTTATCGACTTCTCTTTGATTTCATCAACATAAGCTGCTGTATTAGAGATAGGATTTGCAGAGATAATCTCTATAAAAACATCTTCATTAAAACGCTTCTTTTGAACTAACTTCTTTTTTAAAAACTCTTCATCGATTGGCTGTTCTTCTCGATCAAGCTCTTCCATGCAAGTGAAGATAACTTGATGATCAGGGAGATAAAAATCTTCTGGATTTAGCTTTGAAGCAACATCTTCGTATATAGTTGGTTCAAATATGATTGAGCTTAAAACAGCTCTTTCGATATTTAGATTGTGGAGTTGATTTTGTATCATTGATGCTCTTTTGCTGCTTTTTCTACCTCTTCTAAAAAGCGATCTACCAACTTCTCTTCACTAAGTTTAGCAACAACTTCACCTTTGACCATAACTAAGCCACTTCCCTTGCCATAAGCGATAGCAACATCTGCACTTTTCGCCTCTCCGATAGCATTTACAACACAACCCATCACAGATACATCTAAAGGAGTTTTGATATGCTTTGTCCTCTCTTCTACCTCAGCAACAGCCTTTACCAAATCAACCTCTATTCGTCCACATGTAGGACATGAGATGATATTTAGACCATCATTTACCAAACCTGCATCTTTTAAGATAGCTTTACCAACTTCGATCTCTTTTTCAAGCTCACCAGTGATAGAAATACGCATCGTATCGCCAATCCCCTCTAACAAAAGCGTACCAAGTGCGATAGATGATTTCACAGTTGAATGAAATAGTGTTCCAGCTTCAGTTACTCCCAAATGAAAGGGATAAGGAACTTGTGGTCGAAGATCACGATATGCTTGTACGGTACGTTGAACATCACTAGCTTTTAGTGATACTTTAATATCCGTAAAATCATAATCTTCAAGAAGTTTTATATTATAAAGAGCTGAAGCAACCATACCTTCTGGAGTCTGCCCATATTTATTTTCAAATTGATCTTCTAAAGAGCCACTATTTACACCTATACGAATAGGAATATTTCTCTCTTTACAAGCATCTACAACCGCTTTGATACGCTCTTTTGAACCAATATTACCAGGATTGATACGAATACAATCCACCGACTCAGCTGCGATCAAAGCCAGTTTATAATTGAAATGTATATCAGCCACAATAGGTAAAGAACTCTGCTCTTTGATAGTTTTTAGTGCAAGAGCAGCTGCTTCATCAGGTACTGCAAGACGTACGATATCACATCCCGCAAAATGAAGCCTTTTGATTTGCTCAAGTGTCGATTCTATATCTTCTGTCTTGGTAAAAGTCATCGACTGTACCGATATCGGAGCGTCTCCGCCAATAGCCACATCGCCTACGAAAATCTGTTTTGTTGGGTATCTGTTTATCATAAAAAGATTATAACACAAGTTGCTAAAGAGCTTATAAATAACGCAAAAAATAGTCTTAAACTAAGAGTGTATTTGGAATTATTACTACACTTAAGTTTTTTGTCTTCATGTCGATATAGTCATGGAAAAATCTTATAGGAATCAGATGTTATGAGAATCATTATTTTATGGTTAAGTTTTACTATTTTATTGTTTGCTTATGATAAAACCATCAATGTATCAATAACGCCCATAAAAAATAGCCAAACACACTATTTTGTAAAAATAGCAAGTTATTTAAATGAATCTGGAGCAAGGAAAAAGGCACTTTCACTAGAGTTTCCTACAAATATCATCTTTTTAAAGAGATATTACTCTCTTCTTAGCCAATCTTTTTCTTCAAAAAAAGAAGCAAAGCAATTTTTGCAGAGGATAAAACATAAATTTTCTGATGCATATATCATAAAACTATATCAACCCCTATCAAAACCAATAAAACCTAAAACTTTACAAAAAATATCAACACCTGAAAAACAAAAAAACATATATAAACAAGCACTTACTTACTATAATGGTAAAGCTTATGAAGATGCTTTGGTGCTTTTTGATCGTATATTAATCGAAACACCAACCAATGCAAATGCCAAATATTATTATGCTAAAACCCTATATAAACTTGGTTTTTTACAAGAGAGTGCAAAGAGTTTTAGCGAACTTAAAAAAATAAACCTCAACACTAAAGTTGAAAAATCAATCAACACTTATCTAAAAGATATTGAACATAAAAAACAAAGAAACTTTTTTACAGCAACCCTCAGTTACGGAATAGGACATGATGACAACAT
>JALSQA010000156.1 GCA_026985685.1 Campylobacterales bacterium
ATTTTCGAGCTAAAAAAGGTACACCCATACGTGCTGTTGGTGCGGGTAGGGTAGTGTTAGTAAAGAAGCGTTTCTTTGCTGGTAATTCAGTAATAATAGATCATGGAGAAGGAATTTATACAGGATATTATCATATGAGTCACTTTAAAGTACACAAAGGACAGTTGGTTCATAAAGGTGAGATACTAGGACTAGCAGGAGCAACAGGAAGAGTTACAGGACCACATCTTCACTTTAGTGTACGTGTTAATGGCGTGCAAGTTGATCCCATACAATTTTTGGAGACATTTAATCTTTTGGTAGAATAAAAGTCTTTATAACCAAGCTGGAGCTTGGTTATGAGATATACTCAAGTATCTAAGTTACTCACTCTAGTACCCAAGCTCCAGCTTGGGTACGAAGAAAGTTAAAAGTAAAACATTTCTTTTTTTTATAAAAGTAATGTTAATATAAAGTATGATAATTAAATATATTATTTCAGCTTTGCTATTGTTCGTAACTTTTGTTCATGCAGATATACTAAAAGAGAATTTTATTACTTTTGATCTAAATGCTACACCTATGAAAGTATCTCTTGATATCGAATCTGACAATTTTGAAAAGTTGATTGCACTTGATGATAATAAAAACGGTATTATCTCATGGAAAGAGTTGTATGGGCATCAATCCCAGATGACAGAGATTATCTTATCTCATGTAGACTTTTCTAGTGATAAAAAAAGTTGTACTAAAGAGCTTGATAGTTTCAAAGTTTACAGACGCGTTCATCAATCTTATCTAAAATTAGATTTATCACTTTTATGTCCAAAACCAAAAACTTCACTTGATGTAAAATATACACTATTTTTTGATATAGACAAAGATCAAAAGGCTTTTGTGAAGATAAATGATCAAAAGAGTAAACCTGTGATACTTAGTTCTCGTAAAACCAATACTACTCTAGTTTTAGAGAAACATTCACTATGGAATGCTTTTATGAACTTTTTAGTAGAGGGTATCTGGCATATTTGGATGGGATATGATCATATTCTGTTTTTGTTGATGTTACTTATTCCTTCTGTTTATGTGTATAAAGATAAATCATGGTTTCCCCGTAATAGTTTTAAAGATGTTTTTATCCAAATATTAAAAGTTGTGACAGGTTTTAGTGTGGCTCACTCGATCACTCTTGGTTTGAGTGTGAGTGAAATTGTTGTTTTGGATAGTCGTTTTGTTGAAGTTGCTATTGCTTTATCTATACTTTTTACTGCTATAAACAATCTACAGCCTATTGTCACTAAACATGCCTGGTTGATGGCTTTTGCTTTTGGTTTGATTCATGGTTTTGGATTTGCAAATGTTTTACATGATCTTATTATCAAAAACAGTAGTGATTTTCTAGCAATGTTATTTGGTTTTAATTTAGGTGTAGAGATAGGGCAGATGGCTATTGTAATGATATTGTTACCATTTTTATATCTTTTAGAAAAGACTACTTTTTATAAAAGATATATCTTACATGGTTTTTCTATTGTTGCAGCAATTATTGCTGTACTCTGGGCGTATGAGCGTACATTTGGATTAAATTTCATGCCTTTTTAAGGTATTGGTTCCCAGTAATCTTCAGCTATGATCAGCTGTGAGAGTAGATTTATACTATCTTCATAATAGTTTTCGTGTTTATTATAAATCAATTCATATAGTTTATCCAGGTATGTTTGCATACTTTGTGTTGTTTTTGCAGCAATGCAAAAAGGTGCTATAAAAGCTGTTGAGTTATAATTTCCAATAACACTACCATCTAGTTTATATCCTGATTTTATCATCATGGGGTTTGCTTTTGTGATTTTGTAAATACCATATAGCATTTTTTGTACGATTTGACGTGAATTTTTATTGTGGTACATTAAAGCATCTATACCAATTCTCCATGGAACTCTGCAGGCATTATAATAGTAACTATCATCTTGTGCTTCTAAGAAATTTTTATGGGTTGGAAAATAACTTTTTTTCTTTTTATCATAGTAAAGAAAATCGCTGATTAGTCTGCTTTTATTGTATGGAAGATTTTGTATGCTTTTAAGTGCATTTTGGCAAGAGTTGATTGTTTTTATCCAGCGTATATCATGACTAAATAGATAAAATACTCGAAAGTGACTTAACATAAAATCAGAACTTCTTGTGGTGTATTGGTTATATTTTTTACCATTTTGATCAACCCAGTCACCCAATAATGGCAGATAACTTTTCTTACCGATAGTATATGTCATGATTGCTTTTATACGTTTTAATGCCTCTTTTTTGTAATTTATTTTCCCATGGCTTCCCCACTGCCTATGAGCTAGTAAAAGTGCAAATGCGATATCTGCATCACCATCAAAAGCACTGTCATTATCTCCTTTTTTTTCTGGTATTCTCCATGTCATCAACTCTTTGTGTAAAAGACTAGGATGTTTTAGTGCATATAGGTAGAGTCCATCAAATATTTGCTGAGCATCATTTTCATATCCCGCCATATAGGCAATAATCATCATGCCATAACCTTGTCCCTCTGAGACGGTTTTTGTTTTGTTTTTCTTATCTGTTGCTATACGATATAAAGAAGATTCTTTTACTAAAAAATCTTTTTTCCACTGTTTATAAAACTGTTTTATATTGTTATCTAATTGCTTTTGACTATATGCAGACGGGGATATGCTTTCATAGTAGTTTTGATGTGAAGGAAATGGATGTGATGGTTTTGCTTCTAAGTTTATGTATGTTAGACAAAGAAGCAAAAAAGAAGCTATAAAAGCTTTCATCACAATCCTTTTGGCTTATTTAGTGTTAAAAATATATTAAATGTTTTATCAGCAGGTAATTTATCGATGATAACTTCACTTTTTTTATTGTTTACTCTTACTTTTATACTCTCTATATCTACATTTCCTGCAACGATTTTGTTTTTTGGATTTTTAAAGATTTTTATATGCAAATTTTTTACATCTTCATGATTTTGATTATTTACTGTGATGATGAGTTGATTATCTACCATTTTACTGCTTTGGGTGATATGATTTGCAAATTTAATCTTTTTATACACTTCACTTCCATTTAAAGGATGAAGTTTTGGATGATTTTTCAAATAGGTATAATATTTACGTAAGATATTTATATTTGTACCATACGTAAAGAGGTGGGTATGGACACTAAGTGTAAAGATACCATTTAAAAGGGTAACAAATTCACTCTCTTTGATGATTTCATCAACAATTTGACTTTGACTCCAGTCAAGATTGACCAAATAACTATAATCATCTGTTCCATGCCTTGGTAATATGAGTAGATTTGGATTTTTCCTGTCAAATTTTGGATATAAATATGACTGGCTTTCTCCTAAAATATAATTAAACCCGCTTGAAGATAGATGTTTTTTCATCAATTCATTTAACTCTTCACGAGGTGGTCTAAAGCCCTGGATTGGTTTTGATGAGTACTTGTCTATAATCTCTTTTGAGTGTGTTGTTTCATTTATAATAAATGCTTCACTCTCTCCAACAATTTTTTTGTGTGTTGTACTGTGCGAACCAAACTCTACCCAGGGATTTTTAGCTATATCGTGCATCATCTTTTGGTTTTGTGGTTTATCTGCTAAACTAGCTACTATAAATGCAGTAACAGGAATAGAATACTCTTTTGAAAGGTCAGCAAATCTTTGAAAATTGCTAAATTTGTACTCAGTATCTTCAGATATAAAAATCATACTTTTACGATCGATATATGGATATTTTTGTGTATAAACTGGATCTTTTAGATAATCAATCATAGCTGCTAAAAGTTTTTTGAAATCATCTTTTTGTTCTTTGATATCATAAAAAGAGTAACTAGGCATAGATGTATAGACCCATTTACCTTTTCCTAAGTAACCATGCCATGCGACACCTGCTTCCTGGGTTGTGAAATTATCTGCTCTGTTTTTAGTTACAGGTGGTGTGATTTGTGGGTAAGAGGTTGCATAGATATCAGGTAAAAGTTTATTTGTTGATATATAAAAAGGAATTTTATCATATAAAACAACATTTAGCAATCTACCATCTTGAAGATATTTTGAAAAAGGAGAGAGCAGTTTTGGTGTGATAAACAAACCTCCTGGATCTTTAAAAGTTGCAAAACCTGCGTGTTTGCTGATCTTTAATCCAGTGATATCTGTGATAAATTTTTCACCTTCATATTTACCTTTTGCATTACTAAATCCAGTTGTGAAATTGAAAAATAATTTACCTCCATTCTTAACAAAATGTATAATATTAGATTTTATTTTATCATGAAGTGCTGGTGCATCTATTAGAAAAAGAATTCCATCTTTTGGTAAAGTACTTAACTCTTTTTCTGATATCAGTTTGACATCATAATGTAAAGATTTTAGATATGAAACAAATCTATTTAGTTTTTTTGTATATTGTTCAGGAGCGATACCATTTTTGGCATAAAAAAGAGCAGAAGTTTTTGAACGCATAAGATAGATAACTGTTTTCTCATGATTTAGTGGAATAAAACCATTATTTTCAACTTTTGGCTGACTGTGCTGTATCTTGTACATGATCATTGTCATGAGTGCAAAGAGTATTATGATTGCAAAAACAAGCTTACTGCCATAGGTATCTTTGTTTTTTTGCATTGCTATCGCAGGATTCATACTAAAATCTCCTTTTGTTCAAAGAAAAGATATTTCTTCGTTGTATCATATGTTAATAAATTTTCATTTTGTCCAGTTTGTTGTTTTGTTGTGCGTTTTTTTTCTCTTATTTTATAGACAGAATAAGCAATAACACCAAATATCATTGTGATAACTGTAATAGCAACGATTAAATACGCCATCATGGTTAGAAAATCAATATTCATTATATTTTCCCTTTTCTTTCTAATTTTCCCCAACTCATTTCAATACCAAACAACTCTTCAAAAGATGCTAAAACTTTTGCTACATTGATGATATTGATAAAAAATATTCGATAATATATACTGTATAAAACAAGTTTCATACGCTCTTTTGTAACACTGACACAGTAAATACTTGCAGATACATCTAAAATAGTAAAAATAATCCACCAGTATATAAGCATTTCACCATAGCCAGATATCATACTGATATAGACTATAAAAATATTTGCAAATATAGAAGCTATTGGCCAAAAAATAGCTTCAAAGAGCATATACCAAAGTACCATACTCAAAGAAAAGTGATTATAAAAAGCAAAAAGTTTTCGTTTATGTTTTAAAATAGACTGTAAAATACCTCTCGTCCAGCGATAACGTTGTTTTAATAAATCTAATAAACTCTCAGGTGCTTCTGTATAGGATATCGCATCTATTTCATAATCTATTTTGTATCCTGCTTCTATGAGCCTAAGTGTCAGATCACAATCTTCTGCATAGGTATCATCGGTATATTTGCCGATACCTTTAACAGCAGATTTACGAAACATTCCAATTGGACCTGGAATGATATTTACTAGTTTGAAAAAAGCCTGTCCATTTCTAACTAAGTTTAATCCCTGCACATACTCTAATGCTTGTAATTTAGTCCACAATGTATCTGTATTTGTGACATAAACAGAACCTGCCACTGCACCAGTTTCAGGATCTTTGAAATACTCTACCATCAGTTCAACAGCATCAGGTGAGAGTTTTGAATCTGCATCAACTGCTAAAAAAAGTTCACCCTGTGCTTTTTCTATACCGTAGTTTAAAGCCTGTGCTTTACCTGCATTGGTTTTAGTATAAGCTTTTAATTTATGTTTTGAATTATGTATTTGCATATTTTTAGCTATCAAAAAAGTATCATCGCTGCTACCGTCATCAATAACTAAAATCTCTATTTTGGGATAAGTCTGCTTAAGCAGACTCTCTATGGATGCTTTTATCACTTTTTCTTCATTGTAACAAGGTACTAAAATAGAGACAAGTGGTTTTTGTTCAAGAGGAAGAGAGAGGGTTGGCTTTTTAAGATTACGATAGAGGTTTAGCATAGAAAATAGTAGTAATATAAAATATCTAGCGATAACAATAAGTGAAAAAACAAGGATAAATATTACACCAAGTTTGATATATATACTTTCATTAACAGGTAATTTTTGTAATTGATTAAGACTAAAGATAGATAATGTAAGTAACATGGTAAATAGAAGAATTATTTTAAACATCTTTTGCCTTAATTTATCAATTGTGCCAAGGTACCAGGTTTGTGGTGTTTGATCAGAAGCTTGTTGATATTTGTACGATTAGCAACTATCTCTTTTGCTGGTTCCCAAAGTATGTGTAACAAAACAAACAGTACGATATCATCTTTTTCATCGATAAAGAAAAAATCATCTTTACGAATAATCTCTTTAAGCTGAGTATTATCAATATCACCTCTTCTTGCAGTAATCAATGCATAAATGATATTGTTTTTTTCTAAGTTTTGGATTCTTAGCATCAATTCTTTTACATTGACTTGTTGTTTTTCTTTTTTTAAAGATAGTGTTTTTAATTTTTGGGTATAAAATGAGTTTTGAATGACTTGTTCTATATCTTTAACATACTCTTTGACATCAAAAAATTTAGAAAATGTTTGATCAATTCCCATTGACTGTGATTGCTTCAAATCTGCTTTTCGTATAAATTTACGGTTGCTTAAAAGAAATATTTGAGCATAAGGAGCATTTTGTTTAAATGCTTTTATTAATGTTTCATTGAGTTCTTTTTTACTGTCATTGTATATGATAAGATCTGTCTGTTCAGAAATAATTGAATCATTATCAACCAACGTTTCTATTTGTATTGTTTCATAATTGATGTTTTCCTGATTTGATAAGATAGTGTTATGTAGATATTTGATATCTTCATTATCAGAGATTAGTACGATATTTGAACACTCTTTTTTTAATAGTCTATTGTGTGTTTTCATGCTAAGGTTACAATCTTCGTCATCATTTAATATAATATCAAAAGACAGATCTCTTCGTTGCTTAAGTAAAAGTTCAAAAGATTTTCCAGATACTGTAGTTGTATCATAAGAGAAAAATACTTTTTTGTGATGATAACGAATAGCATCAATAAAATTGATAATAACTTCTTTAATCTCATCTGTAAAATGTTTATCAAAAAATAGATCAATTCTATGAAAATAGTATACATCGTAATCATTGTCATCAGTTATAGTTATTAACTCATTTTCAAAAGCATTAAGTCCATATAAATTATATAGATCTATCCAGCTTTGTTTTAGAAAAAGATAATCAGTTCTTTTATGTAAGGCTGAAAAATCTGATAAATACTCTTTTACTTTTTCAAGGTTTGATTTAAAAAGATGTTCATTGTTTGCTGTAAGTAAAAGCATTTTGTTTTTAGTATTTAGATGTTGGAGTAACTCAAAACTAAAGCCAAGTGCACACCTGTTATCTTTGGTGTTTATAGTTACAATTTCACTTATTTGAATATTTTGTTTCAAAGAAAACTCCTCTACCAGTCTTGTATAACATTTAGCGTACAGTAATCCATATCGTCAGAAGTGAGACTATTTTGAATTCTTTGACAATCAATTTCAAAAGTCGCAACATTATTGATATTGTATTCGCCTTTTAGACTATATGTATATAATTGTTCACTATTGGAAAAAGAGTAACCACTGCCAAGTCCTAAAGATAAAGAACCATTTGTAAAATTGTATTTAGGTTTATATACTAAATAGGAAGCATCATAGTTTCGATCGGGAGTATAGCATACATCTGTTTTGGTGTTATACTCAAAATTTGTATTAAATTCAAGTTTATGGTTTAGACCGAATTTCCACATCTCAAACAGAGGGTAATTTAAATATGCTGATAAATTTATATTATCATCATCAAAGGCATTTAGATTTAATTCTATATCCATATAATCAAGATTATCTAACATGATTTGATCATAAAAACCAGCGTGTAATACACTATCTTGTGTATCAATCATACAACTTCTATAATTGCTAAAGAGTGCATTACGATAGTAGAAATCAAGATTAATATTATGAATACCTACAGTATCATGATAACTGATCTCTTGCATAAAAGTTGTAAAATTTTTAAATTTATCAATTCCCAAAGAGAAGGTCATTTTATTGTTTTGTGCTTTTAGTATGATACTATTGCCTTGATAATTCTTTTTATTTTTATGTTGTAGATAAAATCTTTGTGCCTGTGCACTATAACGAATCCCATGTGAGACTAGAAAATTTTCTACAGCGATTTTATAATTGATATATTTGACTAAAGAGTCCTGGACATAATCAGTTGATACTGAGATTGTTGGTTTTAACTTTTGGTGTTCTAAATCACTGATATGTAATAAAAGTGCAGCAGTTGGTGCTTTTGTAGTGTGGATAAGGTCATCAGCTGAAAATACTTCATCAGGATTTAATTTTTTAGTTGCTCCTTCTGTTAAGACGATATCTTTATAATAAGTTGGTTTTCTCACTTCTCCAAGGGATGCTTTTAGTAAAGGTTTGACAAATTTAGTTAGTTTTTTTGCATCTTTGTCCTGGGTGGTTTCTAATTGGCTATTTAGTGATTTTAATGTTTTTCTTGCTTTTAGCCAGTCTTTTTCATTTTGTAGTTGCATGAGATTATGGGCATAGTGATATTTTGCCAAATAATATAATTTATTGTTCTTGTCATGTGTTATTTGTTCAAATTGTGGAACACTTTTTTCATAATTTCTGTCATGTTCATAAGCAGATGCATAGTGAAATCTTATAAGAGCATCTGTTGGATTTTTTTGTAAGTATGCTGAATAAAATGCCAAAGAATCTTTGTACTTTTTATCAAAATAGTAAAGTTCTGCTATCTCTTTTGCAATATTTAAATCATCTGTTTTTGCATAATATTGTTTATAATATTTTAAAGCTTTTTGTAGATTTTTTGCTTTATGGTATTTTCGTGCTTCATTCAAAAGTGATTGCAGAGCATTTTGTTTGTGTAAGGTTATGATTTTCCTATCTTGCGGATTTTGTCTGATGAGTCTTTTTAGAATTTTATTTGCTTCTTTATCTCTGTGTAGATTAAGATATGTAAAAGCTGTTCTTTTTTCTAATGAATATCTATCTTCTTTTGTTTTAGCTTTTTTTGCAGCATCTGGCAGATAGACAATAGCATGAGCATAATCACCTCTTTCATAAAGTATATTTGCATAGAGTTCTTTTGTCTCATTGCTGGCTAATCGTATAGGAAATATTTTATGAAATGCTTGTTCTAAATTTCCATCCCAATAGTATATTTTTGCTCGTAATAGTTTAGCTTCTGTATTGTCTGGATTTTTATCTATATAACTGTTTAGTACTTTTAGTGCCTTTTTTTCTTTATGGCTGGATCGTAAAAGATAGATATAATCAAAAAGTTTTTTTTGAGAATTATTTTGCTTAAAATCTTCAGCTATACGATTTGTTTGATTGTTTAAAGCTTCTTGGATATTATTTTTAACTTCTTGTGTATAGTAAGAATTTGGATATTTTTGAGAGATTTTTGTATAAATTTGCTGTGCATTTTGGATATCATTTTTACTTAGTGCTATGTCGGCTTGTAGGGAGAGATAAAGATCATCTTTTGGAAAATCTTTGAGTTTAGTCAACAAAAGTGCCCTATGGAGTTTACCTTTTTTGGCATAAGCTTTTGCAATATACAAATAACTTTTTTGACTCAACCCAATATGCTCATTTTGAAGATTTTTATATATGTAAATTAATGTATCATATTGTCTATTTTGTAAAATATTTTCCAATGAACTTTCTATACCTTGTATATCCCATAATTCTACATCACCTAATGATTTTTGTATTTGATGTAAGGTATGTAACTTTTTTTCAAGGATAGATGCTTTTTGATTTTGTGGATCAATTTTTTTGATTTCTTCAATATACTTTTGTGCCTGTGGATAATCATAATTTTGTATATAATATTTAGCAAGAATCAAACGATATGACGTATCTTTTTTATTATATGAGATTTGTTGTTTTAGATAGTGAGTATCAATCTCGATCCCATAGAGGGCGTATGTGAGTAATAGTAAATATATTATGATTTTTTGCATTGCTAACGTCCATATGAAATAGTATATGATTCATATATCGTCAGTAAGTACAATTAATTTAATAAATATAGAACAAAACAAAGAAATAGTATTCTTTGTTTTGCTAAAAATGTTAATAGCTGTAAGAAAGCCCTAATGTAACAAGTGTTGCACTAGCATCTTTAAAAGTACCAACTGCAACATCATTTTGAACACTTCTTTTATCTTTGCTATCATATAAAACACTTGCACCAAATGTGACTTGATCACTGTATTTGTATGTCAGACCAGCAGAGTATAGTATGGCATCAGAATCAGGAAGTTCAAATCCTAGATTTTTATCAGGTGCAGGATTTTCATCACTTGCAACACCCGCCATCAAAGTTATAGTATCATTTAATTGATGTGTTACACCTAAACGAAATGCATCAGTATCTTTCCATTCTCTTGGTTTTGGATCATCAAATGCTGATTTTAAAGCCATAGGTACATTATCTTTAAACTGGAAATCAAGATTTTTATATTTTGACCAAAAAGTTCTATCCCATGCAGCTTCTACAACAGTAGAACCAAAATCATATGATATAGCCAATACTGCAATAGCAGGTAGTGGTACTTCAACACTTGCACCACCATCATAGAGTTTTGTACCACTAAGATAAAGTTTTGCATTACCTTCATGATTTAGATTTACATTTGATCGGTAAGTCGCTGCTATATGCAATTGTGATACAGGTTTATATGTTAGTGCTAAATTATAGCCATATTCAATTGTATCTGCTTCCATATCTCTTATAACTGGTTTACCTATACCAGATCCATCACTTTTAACAATTCCTTCACTATATACCATTCTCAAACCTCCGCCAACTGCAAACTGATCATTGATTTTATATGCGATTGATGGATTAAGTTCTATGATTTTAAGAGTAAATTCTTTTGCAAATGTTTTTGCATAAGGGCTATCCCAGCGTTTTGAGAGACCACCTGGGGTATTTAAACTCAAACCATATCGAAAACCATTATAATCTTTTGAAGTAAAAAATATTGAAGGAGCGATGATGTTTTCTGTTTTTGATTCTGAATTAAAAGTTGGTGTTCTTTTATCTGTATATTTGATAGAAGAGAGATTTATATATGTTAAAGCCCCTTCAATTTGATTTTGATCAGGGTTAAATGCCATGTTTGCAGGATTATAATAAGCCGCATCAGCTGAGTTTGCATTTGCAACGTATGCTGCACTTAGGGCAGTTGAATGCATAGATGTTTCTGGTAAACGATAACCACTTGCAAGTAAAAGTGTACTGCTTAGTATGGATAGAGCTATAACTTTTTTCATTATTTTTCTCCTTTACGAACTTTATCAAACCATGGAATAACTTGCGAATAAGCGACAGGAGCACAATTTCTATGTACTTGAACAGGATTTGATGCATTTGACTCTACACTATTTATTGGCTCTAATTCTACTGTATTTGAACCATTTTGTTTAAACTGACTGTAAGCTGCTTCACTCATGCTATATGGAATAATTGCATCATTTGTGCATTGATAAAGTCTCATTGGCATTTTAGGTGTCCAATCTAAAAGAGAGTTTTGAGCAAAATGTTTTCTTAATGGATTTTGTTTATTTGCTATAAGATCATCACTATATGATGGAACAAATAACAGATCAGTTGCCTGTTTGGAGATATTTCCATCAGCTGCATTTGGCAGAGATAGGTATATCTGTAATCCACTGTGTTTTTTGTCAAATAGTGTATCTAGCATTGAACTATATGGTTTGTTAATAACATCATCTAGTTTTACATCATCATAAGTTTTTGCATAAGAGTATACGATATCAGCTAAAAAAGGTGGGAAAGCCATAATAGGACTTTTCAATGTTCCAACTGCCATATCTTCTAAAGCATATGGTCCGGCCATAGGAGCTACTGCCATAAGATGAATCTCTGGTTGATTTTGCTGTATCTCTTTTGCTGCTGCCATTGTGGCATATCCACCCTCAGAATATCCAGAAAGAAAGACTTGACCATTTATCGGTAATCCTGCCTTATTTGCAAAAGCGATAGCTGCTTTGATCATGTCAACAGTTGCATTTGCTAGTGATTTTTCCATAACATATGGATGAGTTGAATTATTGTCATCTCCAAATCCCAGATAATCAGGTTGAACAGTCATAAATCCAGCTACACCACTAAAAGCAGTTGCAAGTGAATTTGGAAGATGTGTTGTTGATGCTTCAACACTTGGAGCTTCTGTATTTTCAAAAATAGTACCGTGTTGATCTGAAACAATAGATAAAGAAAAATCACGTTTATTTGCCTCTTTATAAGCACTCATAAAAGCTGGTGAAATTGCAGGAATTGTAATAAGTCCTGATGCTTTTACTGCTTTACCCTGTTGATCTTTTGTCATGTAATCAATTTTATATGATTTTACACCTAGTAAGGCTGTTTGTGCCTGTGTACCTGTAAGTTGTGCTTGTTGATTTAATCCAGCCTGTAGCTGCTCTTTTGTCAAATCTACAATCGGTTTAAATGTTTCTTGTGAAAGGACTAAGTTAGTACCGACTATATTTTTATCTTCATTGTCATATCCTCCACAACCACTTAAAAGTGTGAGTGCTATGACGCTGCTAAGCAGTGTTAGCTTTATATCTTTAACCATATAATAACCTCCTATAATTATAAATGTATAATTATAGGTAATATTTGGTTAAACCTTGCTCTCTTCTTTGATAAAGCAATCTTGGTATTGGTCTTTGATTTTGATAAATTTATCTATGTTATCTAAAAATATTTGTGTTAAGTGTGGATGAAAATGTTTGCCTTTTTCTTCTTCAAAAAGCTTTAGTATCTTTGGAAGTGGCCACGCTTTTTTGTAAACCCTGTCAGATCCAAGTGCATCAAATACATCCACAATAGCAGTTATCGCTCCATAAATATGAATTTCATCACCCCTCAATCCACGTGGATAGCCTGTACCATCATATTTTTCATGATGCTGGTGTGCTATGATGGCTGCTGTTTTTAAGATCGGTCGGTTGGAGTGTTTTAACATATCA
>JALSQA010000157.1 GCA_026985685.1 Campylobacterales bacterium
ATGTGAGACATAACATTACCCTGAAGATCAAGTACAAAAAGATAACCTATATTACCCTCAAACTTGATACGACTAAGTGCTGATAAAATCATCTCCTTAATTTCATCATCACTTTTTTTATTTTTATATTTATGGTAGATATTATTTGCTGTATTAACACAAACACCAACAATATCCCTAACTTGTTTTTTGATGATATCGCTGCTTTGATTATCATAATAGTCAATAAACTGAACCAATGAATTTACCTTTTCCTGGAGTTGTTTATGTTCTCCTTCCAAAGAACTCTCAGCATAAATTGACAACTCTTGTTTGATATCATTTTGTTGGGTATATATAAAAAATATATAAGTCAATCCACTATAAACTAAAAGTGCTATCAATGGAAAAACAATAATAAGAGTCGTAAGATGATTTGATTTAGGAATTTTGGACATCAAGTGTCACTTTTTAAGGCATAACCTATACTTCGTCTATTTTGTAAAAAATCTGTGGGTAATTTTTCTCTAAGTTTTTTGATAAAAACCCGTATAGCATTTTGAGTGGGAAATTCACTCTCCCAAATTCGATCCATATCATCATATGTTACTATTTTTTTGAGTGCTAAAATCTTTAAAAAATCCATTTCATGTTTACTTAAAGAGTAACTAGAATTATTATATTTTACAGACATTTCATCAATATCCAATAATATACCATCTAAAATCTCTATCTTGTGATTAGCTCCAAAGATATCTTCAAGTTGTGCAAGAAGTGCATGTACTTTTTGTACTGTTAAAGGCTTAACGATATAATTAGCAAGGTTTAACTGGATAGATTCAAGTAGATAATCTGTATTTGTATAAGCAGAGATTACTACAATCACAACAGAAGAATCAATTTTTCTGATCTTTTTTATAAATTCGATTCCACTCATTTTGGGCATTTCAATATCTACCAATAATAGATCAATATGATTTTGATAATAAATATCTAGTGCCATAAATCCATCTGATGCAGTATAGAAATTATTAAAAATTGGTTTTAATGCTAAGGAAATATTATCTAAAACATCCAGATCATCATCGATAAAAAGAATATTTTTTGTTTTGAGATTTGGATACATTATTAGCCTATTGTTTAAAAAATAAACTAATTATATCAAATAAGTTAATATTTGTAAAATCACTTGACCTTACGGTCGTATATAGATCCAGTCACGTAGCTGTCTTTCAATCAACTCGACAATTCCTGCTGTTACTATTTCTACACCATCTAGCAAATTTTTTTCTTTTATTTTTAGAGTATTCATAGTATTTCTACAAGCTATAAACTCTACATCATAAGTCATCAATGATTTTACACGTTTTGAAAAACTACGATTTTTAATCACTGCTTTGATACCTTTTGAATAGCACACGATACACACTTCACACTTTTCAGGACCATAAAACTTCATGACATTATTTGCACTGTTTAATACATGATTGATAGCTGCATCTGTACCTTCAGATATAGGAAAAACAAATTTTCTAGGATGATCTATAGATGGTTTTGGCTCTGCAAACTCTGTATCTGAAAATAAACTACTAAAAAGAAACATTATTATAAAGAGTATTTTTCTCATTTTTTCACCTTTTGTAAAATATGTAAAAAATCTTCTTTATCAAATGCACCGGGAACTTTTAAGAGTAGTTTTTTATTGCTATCTATAAAAAAGTATGTAGGTGTAACAGTAAAAGAGAGATTTAAGGGTAATTTTTCTTTATAAACATCTACACTCACAGCTATAAAGCTTTTGTGCAGTACTTCTAAAACTTCATCATCTGCTAACACTTCACGATCCATCTGTTTACAATAGTGGCAAAATTCACTTGTAGCTTTAATCATGATAATCTTATGTTCTTTTTTAGCTTTTTGTAAAGCTTGATCAAATTTATGATATTTCACAGAGTGTTTTTCAAGCATACGAGCATCATAATTATAGATATATTCGCCTACAGCTTCAATCTCTTCTTCTGTTATTTTACCTTTCATAGATGGCATAGTATCAAATGCATCAAGCACCTCTTTCATACAAACACTTTTTGATTTATCAGGAGCATATAAATAACTTTGAATAAAAGAGACAACTTCCATCATATGAAAATCTTCATCACCTTTTGGATCACCTATTTTTTGTTTAAGCCTAAATGAGAGTTGATTTATAGCAGGAGCTTTTAGATGGAGTTTTGTATTGTTATACTCTACAAAATTTTCTTTGAGCTTTCCCATCGGAATATAACCAGCATGACAAGAGGAACACTTTGTTTTATATATTGATTTTCCACTTGCAAACAACCCTATACAAAACAAAATGCTCAAAGTTAGTATTTTCATTTTTTATCCTATAAATTTTAGAAGTATCATTTAGATATCAATATAATCATAAATCCATTGTTGATAGTCATATAGCATAAGATATGCTATATGACTAAATTACTTAAATTATTTTAGAACTTATACTGATATTGAAATAACCATGCATTGTCTTTATAGCCTTTTAGCCCATTCCAGACTTTTGCACCATCTTTATCGCCACTAGCTACAACATAATTAAATTGCATTCTGTGTGCATTTCTCTTCTTTTTAGCACCTCTGCTCATCTTAGCATCAAATGGACTTATATAGTAGTTAAATCCTATATAAGTATTGCCTAGTGAAGTACTCACACCAGATTTTTCTGCATCACCCTGAATATGTTTTAAAGCCAACTCAATGGTAGGATCTACATAGTACTCTGCTGTTACAGAGTAAGTATTTTCATCCCAGCCACTTATACCTTTTAGGTTTTTAGAACGGTACATTTCAAACTTTAGATTTAATTCATCCATATGAGAATCTATACCAAAGTTTAGTGATTTATAATCCTCTGTACCCTGCCCGCCAGCTTGTTTTGAGATTGCATATGAGAGTTCTGTATGAATTAATTCTGTCCAGTCATACATCCCTCTAACAACATAAGAGTTATCAACAGCAGGTTTTGCTTTGGTAACTGCTCCACTACGTCCAGCTTGATTACCGATCATGATATCATAACCAAATCCTTTCCAAGGACGTTCATGCCCCATCTCAAGACCATTGACTTTATTTCCATCGTATCCGATACCACGACCAGAGATCATAATACCCATATTTCTTTCCATCGCCAATGCTTTGTCAAAACCTCTCTCAACTACATCAAGATTCCATCCAGGGATAGTAAATCCCATGCCATGAGGCATCTTGATCAAACCAACCTTGATAGCTAGAGCAGGATCTGCAAAGTAAGTAACAAAAGCATCTTTAACCATATCTGGTAAACCTACTCCACTTTTATCATCATGAGCTTTATTGAAATCTAAAAATAATTTACCACGTACTAAACCAGCACTATACTTTACACCC
>JALSQA010000158.1 GCA_026985685.1 Campylobacterales bacterium
GGAGTTTTAACAGTAGGAGGACGGATTGCCCCTATCAAAAATCCCTTCTCTTTTACAAGCTCTTTCATACACATAGCTTTGGATGAATTTGTCATATCTATTGTTAATATCGGTGAAAAAAGTTCTTGATTAAATATCTCTTGTGCTGTATTTATTCGTGTTTGTAAAGCTGTAGAGAGTTGATGAGTTTTTGTTTGTGTCTTTTTAAAAGCTTGCAATGCCAAAGCCGTATCAAATACAGAAGGAGCAGTAGCATAAATAATCGCTTTAGCTCTGTTTTGCAAAAAAGAAATAATTTCATTAGATGCTAAAATATAAGCTCCATAGCTACCCATTGCTTTACCTAATGTTCCCATTTTGATATGATTTTTTTGTGGTCTGATCTTGTAATGATCAAAAATTCCAAGTAACTTTTCACCAAGCACACCACTACTGTGTGCTTCATCAACTATCAATAATGCTTGATATTTATCTGCAACATTAAAAATCTCTTTTTCTAATAAATCCCCTATCATGGAGTAAATTCCCTCTACTGCAACGATAGCTCTTTTGTAACTATTGGTTTTTAATATTCTTTCTAAATCTGTAGCATCATTGTGTTTAAAAAAAACAACTTCACTTTTCACTAACCGACTGGCTAAAATTCCACTTGCATGATAATATTCATCTAAAATTAATAAATCTTTTTTACGAGGTAAAGCTTCAATCAAAGATAGATTTGCTAAAAACCCACTACCCACAACAATAGCGTCTTCAAAGTCATTGATTTGACAAAGGTATTGTTCAAATTGGTGGTGAATTTGATGATATCCATTGACAAGCTGTGAAGCTTTTGGAGCATGATATTTATATTTTGATACATCTTTTACAGCTTTTTCAAAGAGTTCTTTATCTTGGGCAAATCCCAAATAATCATTTGATGCCAAATCCAACAACTCTTCATCATAAATCTCTCGCTTACGATAACGATTTGATTTTTGCAATGCTAAAAGTTCATTTTCGTACATCCATCACCTTATAAATGCCAAAAGCTTTTCAACACAAAGCCCCATAGCTGTACTTTCATGTCCATAAACTTTTTCGATATAAGGTCTACAAAAACCCTCTACCATACAAGCTCCGGCTTTACCCTGCCATTGTCCGCTATCAAGATATTTTTCAAGTTCCTCTTCATCAAAAGGTTTAAAATAGTAATGTGTAGCAGAGATATCAAGTAATGTTAACTCATGTGAGACATATTTCATGCAAGTTATAATCGAAACTTTATTTCCACTTTGAGTAAGAAGTATCTCTCTTGCATTATCTTTATCTTTTGCTTTTCTTAAAATCTTTCCATTAGCAGTTACTACAGTATCTGCAACCAATATAGGTAAAGAGAGCCCAAACTCTTTTTGACAAGCTTCAAATTTTCCCATAACAGCTTGATAAACAAAATTTTTAGGTGAACTTGCTTTTATCTGTTCTTCATCAAAATCGCATCCTTTTTGTAAAAATGCAATACCATATTTTTCTAACATAGCTGCTCTTGTCTGTGAATTTGATGCCAATAAAATCATGATTTCCTCCCACTTAGTGTTGGTAAATTTAACTGTCCTCTCTGAACTATCTGATAAGTTGCATTTTTGGTTTTAAATCTCTTTTTCAAATACTCAAAAGCATCCATAGGATTTACATCTTCCCCACAAGTAAAAATATCAACCGCAGCATATGCATACTGTGGCCATGAATGTATAGCTAAATGACTCTCACTAATCACAACAACACCACTAACTCCATGTGGCTCAAAAATATGAAATGAACTTCCAATCACTGTTGCTTTGGCTACTTTTGCTGCTTGCAGTAGTGCCTCTTCTACAATTTTCACATCATTTATAGCCTTTACATCACATTCGTAAAATTCTGCTAATATATGTACCCCTAGTGACTCCATATCTTATACCCCTCTTAATATGAAACCAAAATATATAGCCACTAATCCTAATAATGCACTTATCCCAAACAGATACCAGGCAATAAGCTTTATATTATCTTTAGCTTGATCAATATCACTCGCAAGGCATCTCTTTTTAGACTCTTTTATTTTATAAAATGAATAACTATACAAAATGATCATAAAAAACCAAATATAAATTTTTGATGTCACAATTACACTCAAAACAGGATCACGATGTGCAAAATCTTTACCAACTGCCATCAAATACCCACTCAAACCCAGCAATATACTAACAGGCAATAAAAGTTTAAAAAATCTATTTAGTGTGCGAAGAGAAGTTCTGACAAACATTTTTTCATTTGGAATTTGTAATACAGAAGGATACACAGCAAATGAAAAATTGATCATCCCTCCTACCCAAATTACTGCACTAAAAATATGTACGGCAAAAATAAAAGGGAGATAATCAAAATAAAATTCACTCAAAACTAACCTTGTAGCACCTGAGTAACATAATCTTTAGATTTTTGTATAGCTTCATCTAATTTACTAGCATCTTTTCCACCTGCTTGTGCAAAGTCATCACGACCACCACCGCCACCACCTAAAATGGGAGCGATCTCTTTTATCCAGGCTCCGGCTTTAACGTTAGCATTTTTCACACCTGCTGCCAATAAAACTTTATTTCCTTTTTTCTGAAAAAGCATTAGAGCAACTGAATCTTTTTGATTTTTAATATCATCAATCATCTGTTTAATATCACCAGCATCTACTACGTCCACAAGGATATCTGTATCTCCTGTTTTTTCAAAAGTCAGCTCTTTTTTATTACTGCTTTCCAAAGATTTGATCTCATTTTTCAGAGTAGAGATTTCATCTTTTAATCTTTTAATCCCAAGCATTGGATCTTTGTTTTTTACTTCTGCACTAATTTGTGCAACAGTAGTTCTATAATTTTTAGTCAAATCTATCGCACTCTTTCCACACACTGCTTCGATACGTCTCACACCTGCACTAACACCACTCTCTTTTGTAATAAAAAAAGCACCAATATTTGAACTATTGTTTACGTGTGTTCCTCCGCATAACTCCATGCTCACATCGCCCATCGATACTACACGTACTTCATCGCCATACTTTTCACCAAAAAGAGCCATAGCTCCTTTTTGTTTTGCTTCATCTACACCCATGACCTTTGTTTCTACACTTATGCCTCTTGTAATTACATCATTTACAAAATCTTCAACTTTTGTAACCTCATCTTGAGTCATTGCCTTTGGATGAGAAAAATCAAAACGTAAACGATTTGCTTCTACCAAACTACCCGCTTGACTGACATGATCACCTAAAACATGTTTTAACGCACTGTGCAAAAGATGAGTTGCTGAGTGATGTTTTGCTATTTCATAACGATTTTCATCAACAATAGCCTCTATATTATCAGCTGTTTGTATAGGCTTTTTTGTTTTGA
>JALSQA010000159.1 GCA_026985685.1 Campylobacterales bacterium
GGATAGATATATGAAAGATTTGAAACAGCATCTACAACCCTTGCAGGGTCAAGTTTATACGCTTTGATTTTGTCATTATCCAAACGGATTGAAACTTCTTTATTTGCATCACCGTAAATTTTGACTTCACTGATGTAAGGATTTCTTGCTATTTTAGATTTGATCTCTTTTGCAGCTTCGATCAATTCACCTTGGCTTAGTTTATTTGAAGAGAGCGAGAGGCTGATAAGAGGTCGTTTGTGTATCAATAACTGAGCCACAGGCTCTAACATATCTTTTGGTAGATTTTGTCTGCTTTTTGCGATAGCATCTTTGGCTTTGTTAAGTGCGTCTATCTTATCTGCACTAGGAGTTAAAGAGATAACGATTATAAAAGTTCCAGGACGGATGACTGTTTCGATACGATCAATTCCTGAAATATTTCCAAGTTCATCTTCTATATCACTTACTGCCATTTTGTCAAGATTATCAGCACTAGCACCTGCATAACCACCTGTTATAGCGATCTTATCAAGAGCGATTTCAGGGAAAAGCTCTTTTGGGACATTGTGATACGCATTGATACCAAGAAAAAGGATAAAAATCAACAATACATGATTTAATCGCTTATTGTTAATAAAATATTCTATAAAACGCATCATGATTTTATCCTTTGATTTGGATGGAGCTTTAGCCCCATTTCCTGATATTAGTTTATTTTTGGGCACTTATTATAGCTCTTAGTTGATAAATATGCTATAATTATCCTATAAAAAGGTTAATAAAGGTTCATGTCAGGTATTTTGATTTTACAGTAAATTTAAAATATTTCACTAATAATTTTCTCATTTGATATCAAAAAGACTCATAGTCTATGGTGTCCCTACCACACCTTACGGAACTCTGATGCTCAATTCCTTATTGTCTCTGCTTGTATGAAAAATTGCAAGAATCATTATGATATCTTCAAATTGTTCATATAAAATAATATATGGGAATACTTCCATTAAAATTTTTTGAGATGTTTTAGTTTCATAAGGGTAGAGATTTGGAAATTTCAATATTCGATCATATGTTGACTCTAAATCAGTTATAAATTTTGTCTCCAAGTTGATATCTATATCAAAATAATAATCCAATGCTTCTTTTAAATCTTCAACAGCTAGTGGATGAAGTTTTATAGTCATCAATTATCTTTTTAAATCATTTTTTATATCTTCCCAACTTTGACCGATTGAAGGATTATCATGAAATGATTTAATTCTTGAATCAAGATCTTTTTTCTGTGCCTTTGTTAACTCATATGATTTTTGATTTTTAAAATCTTTTAAATTATTTTCTGCTATAAATTTTAGTGTATTTATAATTTCATCTTTAGAATTATTAAAAAACTGCTCTATCTTTGGCTCTTCAATGTACAGTTGAATCATGGTAATCTCCATATATTTATTGTTGTTTATATTATAACAAAATATAGTTGGTTTTTGGAAAAATTTATTATGGGAGATTATTTTTATATTTGCTGATAAATATGCTATAATTATCCTATAAAAAGGTTAATAAAGGTTCATGTGAAAGTTTTTGGTAGGGATTTTTCTTATCTTGATATCAGCGACAAGATAGGCTATTTTGCTGTATTTGAAGGCTATCACAAAAAAGAAAGTCTACACAAAAGAGAAAATCTTCTTGAAAATATAAAATACAATATACTTTATAAATACCATGATTTAAAAGATGATTTTATTTTTACAAATGATTTTCATCTCCAGGTTGATATAGAAACTCTACTCTTTCGTATCGCAGTTGGTAGTAGAAAAAGTCTCTCTATTTACAAAAATGATATCAGCCAGCACAGAGGAAGAGAGCTATATAAACTCCTTTTTGACAAAGGTATCATCCAAAAAGAGTACTCTAGGGAGAGACCCCTACCGAAAATACCAAAGCGTTTTTTGAAAAAAGAGTTACGTCACTATAGGATAGAAGATAAAATCAAATTTTCTCACAACTTTACACGCTTTTGGTTCACTTTCATCACTCCATATCAAGACCAGATAGCACTTGGTGAGTTTGATTTGGTGACTCAGCATATAGCTCAGGATTTAGATAAATTTATCAGTTTTACATTTGAAGAACTATCCAACCAACTCATACAAAAAACATTTAAAAAAGAGAGCATCACAGAAGTTGGTACATACTGGGATAAAGATATAGAACTTGATCTTTTAGCCAAAACAAAAAGTGGATTGACTATTGCAGGAGAATGTAAATGGAAAAATCAACGTATAAGTAAAAATATTCTAAACAAACTTGAAAAAAAATGCACCCTGGCAAAACTTCATGTGGATTATTTTGCACTTTTTTCAAAAAGTGGATTTAGCAATGAACTGATAAAATCCCATCCAAAAAATGTTCTTCTTTTTGATATAAATAGTTTTAAACAGTTATAAAGAACCCATTTCCTGTTTTTACTGTAAAAAATATGCTGTTTCTTTATCTGGTACAGCTGCCTGGGCATTTTGTGGCATTTGCGGTGCGGTATTGTAAAAAGATGTGATTTTTTGCTCTAAATAAGCTTTTTCTCTTTTGGTAAATCTACCCGCTTCGATCATCTGTGAAGCAAAATCCTGTAACATCCCTTTTAGTTCAGGTTTACAAGCGATCATCTCCACACCATTGACAAATTTCTCAACATCATTGCTAAATAGTTTTGGAAGATAGATATGTTCAAGGTCGTTATACTCTTTTTCAAGCTCTAGTGTTGATTTGGCTCTTTGATATGGTGTAAATTCATCATGAAAAAAGATATTTTCCTTACGTTGTAAAAATGCTTTATGCATTTGACCTTTGAAGTTAGTATAACGCTCTAAAATAACAGCTGCGATATCATCTATCTCTGATTTACTATAGTCAATAGTGACCTTTTTCTTTTTTGGTGAACGAATCAACAAATACAATAAAAAAAGAAGTATGAAAATCCCAACAAAAAGTGCAACCATGATTTGTGTACGATTTTGTATAAACTCACTATAAAAGCTGTTTGTACTTTGTTTGTGTGTACTCAGTTTTGGCATGATTTGATCATGTTTTGGTACAGTTTTTTGGATAGTTGGTTTTGTTTTTTGTTCTATTTTCTCTTCTTTTGAAACCTTTGGAACACTCTGTTGGATCACACTTTGAATCTCTTGTACTCTTTTGGCTAAATCATCTTTACTCAACACCAAACTAGCATCCGCGACATGAACTAATTTACTTGTATCATTTGTAATTTGTTCACTTTGTTCAAGCGGATATGTTTTAGCAAGTGGTAACTCCTCTAAATCACTCTGCTTCAAAGCAGGTTCATCAACTACTAAAGTATCCTCTTGTGAGATATCTGCATAGTCTGCTTGTTCATCTACCGCTGGTGGAACAAAATCATCTTCG
>JALSQA010000160.1 GCA_026985685.1 Campylobacterales bacterium
GCATCACTTGTCGCAGATGTAACATATTCACCTCTGGCACAAAGGTCTGGTTTGATTCTCCCATCTTTAACAGGACCCGCACTACTTAAACCTGCTACATTATTTGAAGGACTGTTTAGTGCACCTATTGTAAAGATATTTTTAGAATTTCCAGGACCTTTGATAAAGCCATATTCTGGATAACTGCTATCTTCACCATCATTTCCTGCTGCTTCAAAGATATTGATAAATGGATTTTTACTAACAGTCAAATCTTGCGTTGCTGCTACAGAATCATATTCACCTAGTCTCTCTTTTTGGCTATATCCATAAGAGTGATTTGAAAATAAAATACCATCTTTTTTATACATATTTAACACTGATTCAGAAAACGCATCATCATCAAAAGAGTAAGAGTACAGATTAACAGCACTTGCCATCCCTTTTGCTTTTGGATTAACTCCACTAGCTCCTATAGTTCCAGCTACATGAGTTGAGTGGAAGTTTAGTTCACCATTACCTGTGCGATCATGAATACGTCCACCTTGAAACTCAACATGATTTGGCAATGCCAGTCCACCATCGACAATACCTACTTTCATGTTTTCACCATGAAGATTATAAGGGGCATCCCATAGCTCTCTGACATTAAGATATGTGGCTGTTTTTGCATTTCTACTTATTTTTATGGGTTGTTTATAATCATCAGTATGTAATGATTTTTGAACTTTATCCATATACTGAACCAATGCCAAATGAGAAAGCTTTTCATAATCATTTGGAGTAACCATGATTTTTGCAGATCTAAGCTCTGGTATCACTTTTTTTATTTTAGCATCAATATTATTTCTTTGTAAATAAGATCTTAATTCACTTTCAGACATCTCTTTTAAAAAAAGTACATTAACAAAAATTTTACTATTTTCAGACATTGTCATCAAGTCAAGATGTTCATCACTACTACTTGAAACTCTAAACTCTGCTTTCACATCACTTACACCCTCTACTCCCTGTTGATCTGATATCTTTTGAATCAAAGATTCAGGCAGATAAAAATAGTAACTCATATCACCAGCATATACAATCGTATCAACACCAAGTTTATAGAAAAAATCTTTTTGTGCTGATGTCAATGGATCTTTGAATTTCACTAAAATAGTCTTTGATATAGTTGGTACACCAAGTGCTTTTAGAGTCGGTAAATGGTTTTTACCAAAACTAACTGCTTTTCCATTTAGTGTCAACGCATTTGATGTTTGCTCTAAAAGCATTGTTGCCAATAGACCTTTAGCTGCAAAAATTGAAATTCTTTTATACATATACTACTCCGTTTGTTTTCTTCTTACACTCTAATTCGGTCAATTTCATGATAAATATATAATTTTATTTTACTTTTATACTATTTTTTACCAAATGTACTATTTTTTTTACCAAAAGAAACAATTTATTATTACCGCACCAACTAATACACCTATTTTTCAAATATAAAAATTTTTCGCTATAATCTCTCAATTTAAATAAGGTACGCAAAAACATGAGAATACTTACAGGCATACAATCATCTGGAACACTGCATATTGGTAATTATTTCGGTGCTATTAAACAGATGGTAGATTTGCAGCAAGATAATGATTTATTTATTTTTATAGCAAACTATCACGCACTTACATCACTCAAAGATGCCAATGCACTTAAACAAAATACACTTGATGCGGCAATTACTTACCTGTCACTAGGTATAGACCCTAACAAAACAACAATGTGGGTTCAATCAGATGTCAAAGAAGTTTTAGAATTGTATTGGGTTCTTTCTGCCTATACACCTATGGGACTTTTGGAGCGTGCACATAGCTATAAAGACAAAGTAGCAAAAGGTATAGCAGCAAATCATGCACTCTTTTCATATCCTGTACTAATGGCTGCTGATATATTGCTTTATGATGCTCAAATCGTACCTGTAGGCAAAGATCAAATTCAGCACGTAGAAATCACTAGAGATATAGCTGTAAAATTTAATAATGAACATGGAGAAATTTTTACTTTACCAGAATTTAAAGTAGAAGAAAATATCCAAACAGTACCTGGCACGGATGGTGCTAAGATGAGTAAAAGTTATGGCAATACTATTGATCTATTTACCACAAAAAAACAGCTAAAAAAACAAACAGGAAAAATTGTTACAGAATCTGTTGCCCTAGAAGAGCCAAAAGAGTATGAAAACTGCAATGTTTATAATCTTTGTAAACTTTTTTTAACAGAAGATGAACTCCTTGACTTACAGCAAAGATACAAACGAGGTGGCGAAGGTCATGGACACTTTAAACTATATCTTCATGAAAAGATTTGGGATTATTTCGCCCAGGCAAGAGAAAAAAGAGAGTATTACTTAGCACATGAAGATGAAGTTATGCAGATTTTAGAAGAAGGTGCACAAAAAGCAAGAAAAATTGCACAAGAAAAAATAAAAATCATAAGAGATGCCGTTGGCATTTATCGATAAGGATAGACAATGCTAGATTTAAAAGCGTTACAAAATGACTTTGAAACCATCGCAAATAAACTCAAAAAGAAAAAGATAGATGAATCTCTTTTAGAAGAACTTCGTAAAGTATTTATAGAGCTAAAAGAACAAAAACAGATTCTTGAAACATTACAGGCACAGCAAAATGCCAAAAGCAAACTTTTTCCACAATACCAAAAAGAGGGAAAAGATATAGCTGCTTTAAAAGAAGAGCTAAACCAAAATAAACAAAAGATAGCAAAAGAACAAGAGATCACACGTGCATTAGAAGCAAAGATGTATGATATCGCTCTTAATATCCCAAATATCCCTGATGATGAAGTACCACAAGGAGAAAATGAAGAAGATAATATCGAGTTAAAAAAAGTCCTTGAGCCAAGAGAATTTAACTTCACTCCCAAAGAACACTGGGATATCGATGCCAATCAAAACTGGATAGATTTTGAAAGAGGTGTTAAACTTGCAAAGAGTAGATTTTCTGTATTAAAAAATGATGCAGCAAAATTAGAAAGAGCTTTAGTAAACTATATGTTGGATTTTAACCAATCAAGAGGTTTTGAAGAGGTAAATGTACCGTACATTGTCAATCGTGACTCACTTCTTGGTACAGGTCAATTACCAAAGTTTGAAGATGATCTTTTTAAAATCGAAGGAGAATCCCTCTATCTCATCCCAACTGCGGAAGTACCAGTAACTAATCTTTTCAGAGATGAGATAATTCAAAAAGAAGAACTTCCTATCAAACTAACCTCTTATACTGCTTGTTTTCGTAAAGAAGCAGGAAGTGCAGGACGTGATACAAGAGGGATGATCAGACAGCACCAGTTTGATAAAGTAGAACTTGTCTGTATCACAACACCAGAACAAAGTGATGAAGTTTTTGATGATATGGTC
>JALSQA010000161.1 GCA_026985685.1 Campylobacterales bacterium
GTAGTAAAAAAACTTTTTTAAAAGCTGCTACCTATGGCGAACCGGGGATAAAACGTTTAGCGAAAATGGGTGAAAAAGGTTTTTTAAAGAGTATAAAACCAGCTGTACTTACATCACGTTTGGCAAAGATATTTAATAAACATATTATTCATATATTGAAACTTATTCCATCTGCTGTATATATTCTTTTTGCTGTGATTGCTATTGCTATCTTAATATAGAAAAAATTTAGAGTTACTCTTTATTTAAATCTGTATTGAAGAGCTTCGATAAGGTGGGGTTTTTTGATTTGTTCACAATTATCTAAATCTGCAATAGTGCGAGCTAGTTTCAATGTTTTATTTATAGCTCTTTGGCTTAATTCAAATCTTGAAACTGCTTGATCTAAAACAGTTTGACTATCTTGATCAAGTATACAAAACTTTCTAATCTCTTGATCATCAAGTTTACCATTTAGTTCTGTTTGACCTCTTTTTAGTTGTATGGCAAAAGTAGCTTTGACTTTTTCAAACATCTCTTTGGAAGATATAGTACTTTTGTCAGTTGTGGATATTTCACTCATTTGTATATAGATATCGATACGATCAAGCAAAGGAGATGAGAGTCTTTTTTTGTATCTGTTTATCTCTAATTCATTACATTTACACTCTTTTGTATTGCTTAGAAGATTTCCACAGGGGCAGGGGTTCATAGCTGAGACAAAGAGAAATTTAGTACCATATTTTATTTTGCTATTAACTCTTGAGATAAGCAAATGATGATCTTCTAGTGGTTCTCTAAGACTCTCAAGTACATTTTTTGGAAAATGCGGAATTTCATCAAAAAATAAAAGTCCATTGTTTGCCAATGAAACTTCACCTATTTTAGCATTTCTGCTTCCTCCTCCAAAGATACTTGCAGGTGTTGAGGTATGATGAGGACTTCGAAAAGTACGTTGTGGTTTAAAGTCTGGTTCTTTACCTTCAAGTGCATCAAGTTTTGCTTTTTCTAATATCTCATCTAAACTCATAGGAGGGAGGATAAATGGAAGTCTTTTTGCACTCATACTTTTTCCACATCCAGGACTCCCTTCAAATAAAATATTGTGCATACCACAAGCTGCTATAAGTGAAGCTCTTTTTGCATTTTCTTGACCTTTTATCTCTTTAAAATCAAGTGGAAAAGTTTGAGTGTAGTAGTATCTTTTTTGATTGATTGTTATATGAGGATATTCAAGTGCTTCTAAAGAGGATATTTTTTTTGCATTTTGTGGCATTATAAAAATGTCAAGAGCTTCACTAAGTGTGTTAACTGGATATATCTCTAATCCTGGTATTTTACTTATTTTTGAAAGACTCTCATTTGGAATGATGATTTTTTTGATATAGTTATCTTTTGCTAAAGAGAGTACAATAGCAAAAAGTGTAGTAGTATCTTTTAGCTTACCATCAAGACCCAATTCACCAAATGCCATAAAATCATTAAAAGTATTATTTGTTTTTTGTAAGGCTATAAGTAAAGCGATAGGCAAGTCAAAATGACTACCTTCTTTACGTAAATCAGAAGGTGAAAGATTTACTGTGACTTTTTGAGGAGGAAATTTAAAATCAATTGCACTTAATGCTGATTTGATACGCTCTTTTGACTCTTGGATAGATGTTTGAGCAAGACCTACAATGGCAAAACTAGGAAGAGCACGAACAAAAGCAACTTCAACATCAACTACTTTTGCATCGAAGCCATCTAGTGTGGCACATTGCAAATGTTTCATGTATTATTTTTTACCTTTTAACTTCTTCTTCCACTCTTTTTCAAATTTTTTTCGTTTTAAAAAGGATAGTTTTTCAACAAAAAGCTCTCCTTTTAAGTGATCACATTCGTGTTGAAAAGCGATTGCCATCAAACCTTCATACTCTTTGATAATCTCTTGACCTTCTCTATTTAAAAAAGAGACTTTTATACTCTCGGCTCTTTGTACATCTTCATAATATTCTGGAACACTAAGGCACCCCTCTGTATAAATAGTTGAGCCATCCATTTGTAAAATCTTTGGATTTATGACTTCTAAAAGATCACTTTTATCTTGTTTATCTTCCTCGTTTGGAAGATTAATAATCAGTACATTTAATGGTACTGCAATCTGAATGGCTGCTAAACCAATACCATTTTTATTCATCATAGTTTCATACATATCATCTAAAAGTGTATGTAAATCATCATCAAAAAGTGTAATATCTTTTGATTTTGTTTTTAGTAGTTTGTTTGGATATGTGATAATTTCTCGAATCATTATATACTACTTTAAGTTATCCATTGCAAGTGCAATGATTTGTTCTTTAGTTTGATTTGGTGCTATACGTGCCATACCAAATTCAAGAGAGATATCAATACTTTCAGAATCAACTATATAATTAGATAATTCAATAAGATTATTTATGTTCTCGATTACTTTTTGTGCTTGTTCTTGATTTGTATGTTTTAATATTATAACAAAAACATTTGATCCCAAATGTGCGATAATATCGCTTCTGCGTGAACGTTTAATAATCATATTAGCTACTGTCTTAGTAATCAATTCTTTATCTCTGAGTAAACGTATTTTGCTTAGAGACTCTTCTTTTATTTTAAAAACAAGAACAGTACTTTCATGATTAAAATTACTTACGTTTGTTTTCTCTGAATCTAATAATTTTAAAAGATAATTTTTATTGTAAACATCATATTTTGGGTCATATATACTTGCTTGATAAAAGTTTTTAATATTTTTTGAAACATCTGCATATCTCTCTTTGAGAAGGGTTTGCTGTTTTTGTAAAGCTTCTATTGTTTCATCAAGACTCTCTTCATAAGTGACAAGAGCTACTTGCCCAGAACCTTTTAATAGCTCACTCTTTTTTGTTTTTGTTAAAACTTTTAATTTGTTGATTTTGTTATACATGGTAGAGACAGTATCTAAAATATCTTTGATTTGTTTAAAACTATCTTTGACATTATGTTCAATTCTAGCGACATAAGTATTTTCATGAATCTCTTCTGCTTCTAAAACAGTGGAGATATTTTTTCTCTGAGATGCAGGCTTCTCTTCTAAAAGTTTTTCAAAATATATAGCATAATTTTCAGGAGTAGTTGGGATTTTTTCACGTATAAGTCTATCAATGACTTGTTTGGAAAATAATCCCATTTGTTTAAAAGTAGCATCATTATGATTTACATTATTGTTTTTCATATCTGTTTGCATACTTTTTCCCTCTTTTGTAATTACATCACCTTTATTATTGATACAGTACATTTTGATTATTTAAAACTTTTTTCTAATACTTTGTCTATAAGCCCGTATTCTTGAGCCTCTTGTGCACTCATGAAAAAATCTCTCTCAGTATCTTGG
>JALSQA010000162.1 GCA_026985685.1 Campylobacterales bacterium
AACCAGAACAAACCCAGCCAGAAAAAAATATACATTCACTTCAAGATATTCAAAATATCATAGGTACACAAACGCCTACATACCAAGGTAAAATCACCCAAGGTACAACTTCTTATGGAAATATCAAAGAAGATAACTCCAACGATGTAAGATTAGGATTTGATTTAGGTGAAGGAAGTATGCAAGGTGATCTAAAGTTTCAAGACAATATACAACAATATGATATAAAAGTCGGTGGTAAAGTTCATGATGATGCAAGTTTTGATTTTAATTCTCAAAATGGCTACAACGGACAAGGTAGCGGTAAATTAGAAGGAGAAGGGTTAAAAAATGCCAATGGTTCTTTTGACTTTAGTGAAAATGACTTACATACAAACACCGTCATAAACCATATACAAGGAAATTTTGAAACTAAACGTTAGATAACAAAGTTTTAATTCAAAGTACAATTTTCAAAAGCAAATGAGCAGATATTTTTTATATCTTTACAAAACTCTATACCTACTAGATAGACAGTTGACTGGTTTTTGGTTTCTAGTTTTTGGTATTTTTGGTAATATTTTTTTACTTTAATCTGTTCTAATGCACTATTGCTCTTTTCATTCTCAATTCTCAATTCTTCATCATCAATTATTTTAAACTCTATAATATATATCTTATCTTCTACAAACAAAGTCAAATCAATTCTTCCTAGATTTGTAACATCTTCACCTATTATCTCTAAGCCTAAAGATTGTAAGTAACTGTATATCACACTTGCATAAAAGCCTTCATATTCATAGATTTTGTTGTTTGTATAGTTATTGTAAGGAATAGATGCAAAAAGTGATACAAGGGTTTGTTTAAATACTTCTAAATCAGCATGAACTAATGCATCATATAGGTTGTCTTGGTAATCAATTCTATTTGAACTTTGGTTGATTAAATAGTCAATAATATAATCAAAGAATGATATTTTAACCTCTTGGTTTGGAAGTTTTAAGTTATACTCCATCCCTCTTCTTGTCTGAAGTGCTTTATCTATTGTCAAATATCCACTTTGATACAAAATAACTTCAAGTCTTATATTGTCGATATCAAAACTATCAAGCAACTCTTTTCCAACTTTTAAATCTGTAAGTTTTGGTAAAAAGTAACTATTTTTTTCTATAAGTTTTATTAAAAAGCTTGGTGTTCCAGATGCAAACCAATAGTTATCGAACAAAAACTCATTGTGAATAAATTTAAGTAAATCGAATGGATTGTAAACCTTATCTTTTAAAAAATAGTAACCATTATACCACTCTTTAACTCTTTTGCAATCAGCTCCTCTTAAATGCTCTTTGAAAGAGGTCTCTAAATCATTTTGAGTGTATCCACAAATATTACCAAATCGAGGGGATAGGCTAATATCACTTAGCATATTTAAGCCACTAAAGATACTTGCTTTGCTAAACTTGCTAACACCTGTTAGAAAGGCAAACTCTATAAACTCATCGCTATCTTTCAGGACTGAATACAATCTTCGCAAAATCTCTCTTGCTTTTATTGATTGATCTTTTTTTTCTATTAAATCCAAAATGCCTTTGTCGTATTCATCTATGAGGACAACTACTCTTTTGTTATATTTTTGGTAAACTTTTCTAATCAACTCTTCAAAGCAAACAGCATAATCATCGCTTGTTTCGCATTTGATATGTAATTTTTCTTGATTCATTCTAAGTTTAGAGTTTATATCGGTTATCAACTCTTTTGTATTTGTTACAGTTTTAAATGAGAAGGTAATTACTGGATATTTTTTATCCCAATCCCACTTATCATAGATATAAAGACCTTCAAAATACTCTTTTTTACCCTCAAAGATATTTCTCAAAGTATCTAAAAAAAGGCTTTTACCAAATCTTCTAGGGCGAGATAGAAAGACATATTGATAGTTTTGAATTAAATCTAATGCCTCTTTTGTTTTATCGATATAAATATAGTTATCTTCTCTAACCTTACTAAAAGTTTGAATGCCTATTGGTAGTTTTTGCAACATAACAAGCCTTTTTTATTTATTTTATCATAAAATCCTATAAAAAAATTCCCAGATAACTCTTTTTATATAGGACTTATGATATGGCTAAATGAGTAGGATACTCACTAGCCATCAAGCTACCTACTTATCATGTAGTTTTTCCACTACATCTGCTAACTCTTTTTCGATATTTGCATCTATATGTATATCATCATCGGTTAATATACCTGCATTTGGATCATTGTAAGTAGTAGTGTCTAATTTACCTTCACTTTTGGCAACGATCACAGAAACCGCAGCATCACCTGAGACATTGACCGCGGTTCTTATCATGTCAAGCAATCTATCCACACCTAGTATCAAGCCTATTCCCTCTACAGGAAGCCCTACTTGTGTAAATACCATAGAAAGCATGATCAAGCCAACTCCAGGGACACCAGCTGTACCGATAGAAGCCAAAACACTCATCATGATAACTGTCAAATATCCACTTATCCCAAGCTCCACACCATAAGCATTGGCAATAAAAACAGTTGCCACTCCTTGCATAATCGCCGTACCATCCATGTTGATCGTTGCACCAAATGGTACAGTAAAAGAGGCTACAGAGTTATCCACACCAAGTCGTTGTGTTACTGTTCTTAGTGTCACTGGTATAGTTGCGTTTGAGCTTGAAGTAGAAAATGCAAAAACTTGAGTATCTTTCATCTTTTTTAAAAATATTTTAGGACTCATAGAAGAGAAAATCTTCAAAACAGCCATCAATGTCACAAACAGATGCAACATCAACACAGCAATCAATACCACAACATAACCAGCCAAGTCAGCCAACAAAGAAAATCCAAGATTTGAAATAGCTTTAGCAATCAATGCAAATACCGCATAAGGAGCAACTGCCATGATGATATTTACCATGTTCATCATGATTTCATTGCCTATCTCAATCAGTTTTACAACAGGCTGTGCTTTTGTACCAACCATGAGGATAGAAATACCTAGCAAAATAGAGAAAAAGATGATTTGAAGCATCTTTCCCTGTGCCATGGCATCTATGATATTTGCAGGAATGATATCAATAAGAACACTACTAAGTGGAGGTGCTTCCTGGGCTGTAAAAGTCGCGGAGGTTACTAAATTTGCTCCATCACCAATACCTATAATACCAGCAACACTTATAGCAACGCCAATAGCGATAGCAGTTGTAAGCATATAAAGAGCAAAAGATTTTAATCCAACTTTTCCTAAAGCACTAATATCTCCAATCCCTAAAACACCAGAGATCAAAGAGAAAAGTACCAATGGCACAACAAGCATTTTCAACGCTGTGATGAACATTTTTCCCACGATAAAGAAAAGTCCA